>CAYYZJ010000426.1:0-2986 GCA_964475615.1 uncultured Flavitalea sp.
CGCAAGCAGCTCGATCTTTTCCTCAGTAGTCGTAATGAGCTTTACCGGGGCTGCGGCATTGACGATCTTGCGGGGATGCGGATCGAAGGTGATGATCACGGTTTGGCCGTTTATCTGCGCGGCCTCTTCCTTCAGTTGCTCGATGATCTGCTGATGGCCGCTGTGAACCCCGTCGAACGTTCCAATGGTGACTACGGCATTCCTGAATTGCGGCAATTGATCTGTTCCTTTATAAACTTCCATAGTTGTGGCTGCGAAAATACAAAAACGAAGTCTGAAGTCGGAAGTCTGATGTCTGAAAGGATATATTGCTTTTCCCGGCATCCGGCCTCGGACTTCAGACCTCAGACTTCCGACTTCCGGCATAATCATTTAGCTTTGCGCAAATCGTCAATCATTCATGTCTCTTTATTCCAGGCGTGGTGTTTCTGCACAAAAGGAAGAGGTGCATAAGGCCACGGAAAAGCTCGACAAGGGTCTGTATCCATTTGCCTTTTGTAAAATTTATCCCGACTATCTCGGCCACGACGACAATTGGGTGAACCTGATGCATGCCGATGGCGCAGGAACCAAAAGCATTCTCGCTTATCTGTACTGGAAAGAAACCGGCGACCTGAACGTATGGAAAGGCATAGCCCGGGACGCCATCGCCATGAACCTCGACGATCTGCTTTGTGTTGGCATATACGACAATCTCTTATTTTCTTCCACCATCGACCGCAATAAAAAGATCATTCCCGGCGAAGTGCTGGAGGCCATCATCAACGGATCGAAGGAATTTTTTGATGAACTGAAAACCTTCGGCGTAAACATCCAATACCTCGGCGGCGAAACCGCCGATGTGGGCGATGTGGTAAGAACAATAGCCGTGAATGGCACCATGGCGGCGCGATGGCCCAAACAAAAACTGATCAGCAATGAAAAGATCAGTGCGGGCGATGTGATCGTGGCGCTGGCCAGCTCCGGACAGGCAAGCTATGAACAGGCATATAACAGCGGCATCGGCAGCAATGGGCTGACCAGTGCAAGACACGATATCCTCAACAAAACTTATGCTGCACTTTTCCCCGAAACTTATGATAACAGCCTGGAGGATGATGTGGTTTATATCGGGCCTTATAAACTGACGGATGCTCCGGGAACCGGGCAATACAAGCCCGATATAGGCAAGCTGCTGCTCAGCCCCACGCGCACCTATGCGCCTGTATTGAAAATATTGCTTGAAGAAAAATTCAATGCCATTCACGGACTGATCCATTGCAGCGGCGGCGGACAGACCAAGTGCATGAAATACCTCCCCGGCAGTTTCAGGATTATTAAAGATAACCTGTTTGAGCCGCCTCTTGTTTTCAGGCTCATCCAGTCGGCTTCGCATGCAGATAGCCGTGAGATGTACCAGGTTTTCAATATGGGTCACCGCCTGGAGATCTTTACCGGTGAAGCGGACGCAGACGATATCATCAGCATTTCCCGGCAGTTCGGCATCGAGGCAAAAATAGTCGGAAGGGTAGAAGCGGCCGGCCGTAAAGAACTGGTCTTGAAGACCGGTGCTGAAGAGATCATCTACTAAAAATAATTACCTTGTTTTCCCCCAATGCAGCTTTACAAACCGGTAAGCCTTTTTTTCTTCCGGCGATTGCGGGTCGGCCAGCTTCAGGTATTCGGAATAATATTTACGGGCAAGCTTCAGATTTTTCAGGTTGCTTTCGCAGATGCGGCCGCAATTGTACTTCATGGCAGGGTCTTTGAACAAATAATAAGCCGTGTCGTATTGAGCGATTGCCTTTTTGAACTGCTTCAGGGATTCATAGTTTTGTCCAAGGTTATAATAATAGATTTCCGCGGTTTTTGAAATGGCTTTGCCGACGCAGATTTCCAGGAGTTCATTGCTCCTTGAAAAATTATTCAGCTTGGCCCAGGCGCGGGCATCATAATAATACACCGATTCAAGATCTATATTATGATCCAGCATGTATTCGCAAACGCGGATGCAGTCGTTATATTTTTTCAGATTGTAATAGGCGAGGCTCAGTTGGGTCAGTGCATTCAGTGCAGGCTCGTCCAGGCGCATTAATCTTTCTCCCGGTATCAGCGCCTGTTCATAATTTTTCGATTCGTAGGCTGAACGGACACGCAGTTTTAACAGAGATACGTTCAATGAATCTTTTGCAGGAGCGGCATTCAGGATGCTGTCTGCTTCGGCAAATTGTTTTTGATCGATTAAAACATCCGCCAGTGCCGCTGCATTCCGGTAATCGTTCGGCGCCATGCCGTATGCCTGGCTGTAGTACAGCAGTGCGGAATCTTTTTCTTTTTTTCGCCGCAGCAGATCGCCCATATTCCTTAGCCAGACTGCTTTATCCGGCTGCAGGTTGATCAGGCGCATCGTTAACATTTCAGCAAGCTCCGGATCGCGGCTGCTGTTGAGGCTGGCCAGGTATTGAATGGCCTCCACGTTATTGGAATCGAGATCGAATATTTTCTGATAATATTTTTTTGCCGATGCGATGTCTTCATTCATATAATTGGCATATCCTAAAAAGCCCAATACCTGTAAATTATTTGAATCGGATTCAAGAGCAGGCAGAAGATAATTTATCGCTTCATCGAACTGCTGGCCCTGAAAATACTCGAGAACCCGGTTTTTATCTATTGCAGATTGCGCATCAGTATGCAAAACGACCAGGTTGCACGATACAAAAAGGAAAAAATATTTCAGCATGCCTGCAGATTTAATAAATGCGTTCCAGCCTGTACCTGATGGGTTGCTTTTTATAACACTTCACTGGTTTTCCACGGTCAACGGCAGGGATCCATTTTCCGCTTTCGCGAATGATCCTTACTGATTCATCCCGCAGCAGGGGAGGGCCGCTGATCACTTTTATATCGCTTGGGCTGCCATCTTCATTCACAATAAACTGCAGGATCACATCTCCATGGACCTCTTCGTCGACGGCCTCTTGCGGGTATCTTAGATTCTTGTTCA
>CAYYZJ010000427.1:0-4840 GCA_964475615.1 uncultured Flavitalea sp.
CGGTAAACGAATATGGCGCCTACCATGATCACGATAAAGATAAAACTGCCTTCGCCGATATTGCGCGCCGTTTTGCGGTCTTCATCCTCCCTGATCTGCACTACTTTTTCCATATAGGCCGGATCATCTTTTTTCAGCTCCTCCAGCTTATAGGTGGTCATCTGCCTGTTCTGCGTTTGCAGGGCAATGAACCACCATCCGAGTGCCGCCAGAATGTATAGTAACAGGAACCAGTATACGATGGTGGCGGCGGCTAATCTTTTTTTCTTAAACACAAATTTATCATTTTGCTTTCTCCACTCTTATACCCACATTCAGCACGTGCTTCAGGGGGTCTTCGCGCATGATCTGTTCAAGGGTAAAATGATAGGCGCCGGGTTTACGGAACCGGGTCTGGGGTTGAATGAGCACGCGGTGTTCATAGATATCATCCATGGCACTGCCCAGCCATCCCTGGTCGTTGGTGGCCAGGGTAAGATCGTACCGTCCGGTTTTGGATGCGGGGCTGCCGGGTTCATTCACGGTTGCATTGATCCAGATATTATTGTAATTATAGGCATCGGTATGCCGCAATACAAGATAGATATTGTAGAGAGAAAGCGTATCGCTTATATTGAAGCTGATCTCCGGCTTAAACCGGCTTTCCCATTGCTGATGGGGGATGGCAATATCTTTTTCAAAAACACCGGTTGTAAGATGGCAGGAGGCAAAACATGAAATAAGAAGCAGGAAATACGAAATATTTTTCAATGGAGAATCTTTTTGCAAAAATAGGTTTTTTGAGAAGGTGAGAGGTAAGAGGTGTAAGGTAGAGGGTATGTGTTCCTTACGCCTTCCACCCTTTACCTTTCTCCCTCAAAGCACATTCAACACCTGCTCTTTTGCTTTTTCCAGCTCGTCCTTCATCAGCACCACGTATTTCTGGATGGTGGAATCATAGGCTTTGGAGCCGGTGGTATTGATCTCCCTTCCGATTTCCTGTAAAATAAAAGACAGTTTTTTGCCCTTTCCTTCTTCCGGCTCTTTCAATACGGCCTTGAAATAATCGCAGTGGTTTTTCAGGCGCACCTGCTCTTCGCTGATATCGATCTTTTCGATATAATAAATGATCTCCTGTTCCAGGCGGTTGCTGTCGTAATTGTCTTTGCCCACCTGCTCTTCCAGCAGTTTTTTCAATCCTTCCTTGATCTTTTGCTGGCGGAGCGGCTCCAGCTTCATCACTTCTTCCTGTTGCCTGATGATATTGTCCACGCGCAGGATCAGGTCTTCTTCCAGCGATCTTCCTTCATCGAGGCGATGCATATTGAGATCGTCGATGGCCGAGAGGATCACTTTTTTAAATTCTTCCCATTCTTCATCGGTAAGCGTTTCGCTGGTGGGTGTGATCACTTCCGGCAGTTTGACGAGCGTGCTGAGGATATGCGAAGGATCGAGACCAAGCTCATTGGATAAACCGGCCAGGGCCTGGTAATAGGCTTTGGCCAGATCGGCATTGATGGTTACCGGCTTGGCATTGCCGGTTTGCTTGAGACTGATGGTACAATCGAGCGTGCCGCGCCCTAGTTTTTCGGAAAGCAATTTGCGGATCTCAAATTCAAACGGTTTCAAAAATGCCGGCAGCTTCAATTGCAGCTCGAATTGTTTTCCGTTCAGCGATTTGATATCGACGAGAAAGGTCTTGTCGCCAACGGTCTGTTCAGCTCTCCCAAAACCGGTCATGGATTTCAGCATTACAATGTGTTTATAATGGAAAGATAAGAGAATTATGCTGAACGAGGAACGCGAAGGTAGAAGGTGTAAGGTAAAGGGCGTAAGGAAGAAGGTTATTGAAAATTGTGTCTTATCTTTTACCTTACACCTTCTACCCTACAGCTTTTCCTCGCGTTCAGCGTTCCGCGTTCAGCTTAGAATGAATTTCTTTCCTACCCATTCTCCTCAGTTCCCCTGGCTTTAATCCTTCGATGGTTATTCCCTCAATGCGATAGCGTACCAGGCGAAGGGTTGGAAAGCCGGTTGCTGCTGTCATCTTTCTCACCTGCCTGTTCTTGCCTTCAGTAAGAACCAGGCTGATCCAACTGGCCGGAATATTTTTCCTGAACCGGATCGGCGGATTTCTTTCCGGAAGATCAGGAGCCTTGTCAAATCGCCTGGCTATGGCCGGTTTGGTGTGATAAGGCTTTCCATCGATCGTAATATCGATTCCTTGCTGCAATTGCCCGATAGCCATATCGCTGATCATGCCTTCCACCTGCACCCAGTACTCGCGCTCGTGCGCAAATGAAGGATGCAGGAGACGATGATTCAATGCCGCGTCATTGCTGAGAATAAGCAACCCTTCGCTGTCATAGTCCAGCCGGCCGATGGGATATACATCCCGCGGCACATCAAAAAGATCCTTGAGCGAAAGCTTGTCTTGCTCCGGACTGAATTGAGAAAGCACACGGAATGGTTTGTATACAATGTAGTACTGGTGCATGTTTGAGAAGATAGTGCAAGACCGGTTAAGAAGCGTCTAAAACAAAAAGCCCCCGCTTTTGGCGGAGACTTTTATTATTTGGATGGGTTAGTAAGTACCGGGAAATAAATTTCCCTACACAATATTAAAAATAATTTTTGCTATCTAAAAAAATTTTCTAATAAATTTTATGCACATTTTATTTACGGTGTGGAAAAGCAATGTACCAGTCAGTCACCGTATAAAATAGTCATTGTATTAAATAGGAACCGTTTCAATATAATACATCAATCGATCATCATCTTGAACCTGCTTCTCCTCTTTTTTAATTGTTGCTTTTTCATTTCTTTGGAAACATGCATGAACAGAAGGTTTCAGCAATCCTCCTTTTAATGTAGTAGGTTTACAGCAAATTTTACAGTATGAAATTTCCCTCCCCGGTACCTGTTCAATGGATGGCCGATTTCCTGGGCGCTGAATTGATCGGCAATGAAAACGGCCAGGCAACAGGCATCAACGAGATCCATAAAGTGGAAAAAGGCGATATCGTTTTTGTTGATCATCCCAAATATTATGATACCTGCATTCAGTCGGACGCCAGCTTTATCATCATCAACCAAGTGGTGGATTGCCCGGAAGGCAAGGCCCTGCTGGTAGTGGATCAGCCTTTCGATGCTTACCTGAAGATCGTAGATCATTTCCGTCCATTCGAGCCTGCTGCAAAGCTCATCAGCGATTCGGCCTCGATCGGTGAAGGCACTTATGTTTATCCAGGCGTTTTCATCGGTCATCATGTACAGATCGGCAGCAATTGCCTCATCCATCCCAATGTTACCATACTCGATCATTGCATCATCGGCAATAATGTGATCATCCAGGCGGGAACCGTGATCGGATCGGATGCATTTTATTACAACACGAAAAAAGACCGCCCGGTCTGGTACCGTAAAATGAAAAGCTGCGGGAGAGTGGTCATTGAAGATGATGTGGAGATCGGCGCGGGATGCACCATCGACCGCGGCGTTACAAACGATACTTTCATCGGGCAGGGAACCAAGATGGATAATATGGTGCATATCGGCCACGATACACGGGTGGGAAAGAACTGCCTGTTCGCTGCCCAGGTAGGCATTGCCGGCGCAGTGGATATCGGAAACGGAGTAACGCTTTGGGGACAAGTAGGCATTAGCAAAACCCTCAGCATCGGCGATAATACCATTGTACTTGCCCAAAGCGGCGTTCCTTCTTCGCTGGCCGGCAACAAAACCTATTTCGGGTATCCTGCAGAAGACGCACAGACCAAGCGAAGAGAGCTTGTTTGGATAAAACGCATTCCGGAATTATGGAAGAAGGTGGAAGCAATGGGGGGCACAGGCAATAGGCAATAGGCAATGGGCAATTGGCAATGAGTAACGAGTAATGGGTAATGAGTATAAATTATTTTGCTTATTGCCCATTGCTTATTGCCCATTGCCAATTGCCTATTGCCATCTCCTATTCCGGATTATAATCATAAGGCAACAGCTCGGCCAGCTTTTTCCAGGCCCAGTAACCGATATTCGTTACTTCGGACTGTTCATAGAAATAGCCGTTCTCTTCTATCACAAATCCATCTGTTATGTCGAGCGCGGAGATCTGTGATTTGGCTGTGAGCGGGAATTTATTTTCTTCGAGATATTTTCTGTCCGGAACGCGGTTCCGGTAATTGACCCTGATCTTTCCCTTTATATTGATCTCCACATCTCCGCTGTCTACAGCATAGATATTGGAATCGTAAGGATTTTCGAGCGGCGTTGCCTTGCTGTTGTCGGAGGCATCGAGCAGCTCGATATCGAATCCTTCATCATGCAGGGTGCTGTCGTACCAGCATCGCATAAAATGCAGCCGCGAGCCGATATATGACCTGAAACGGTTCTTTTTCCATTGCTCCTGCTGCTCCGGTGTGCCGCTCATCTCCTCGAACAAAGGATAGCCGGTATAGCTGCCGATCCTGTTATTGTAATCATATACGAATGAATCGAGCTGGTACCTGATCTTATATCCAAGGGCATTGTTGTCGACAACCAGGTCTTCTTTCGCCCTCACCTTCAGCTTGTTTCTTTTTTTATAGAAATAGAATTTCAAGGCTTCTTTGTTTTCGATGCTGCATTGGGAAGCATTGGGTGTGGTTCCGATAAAATTATCCAGGAAGAACTGTCCGTATTTTGTCCATCCGTCGGCAACTTCCGCACTGCCGGCAACCACCACTTCGGCCATGCTTTTATCCTGTTCCTTCAGCTCGATGGTCATTTGCTCGTTGGCGGGATTGCCGTTGCTGATGCGCATCATCTTTGTTTCATATCCGGTGTACGAAATCACCAGGTCATAACCGCCATTGGCCAGCCT
>CAYYZJ010000428.1:0-6497 GCA_964475615.1 uncultured Flavitalea sp.
GTCTTTCAGCACCAGTTGCTCCCCTTCTTTTTTGCAGGATGCCAGCAGCACAACCGATACCAGAACAATGCATATATAATTGCCGATTGCTTTCATGTCAGTTAATTTAACGGTGATCAATAACCGGGATTTTGGTTTAGATTGGGATTGGAAATGATCTCTGCGGCAGGTATGGGAAAAAGCGCATAATGGCTATCGACGCCTGCGCCGTCTTTTACACCGCCTTTCCAGGGCCAGAGATAACTGCTGCCGGTAAAGCTGCCGAAGCGGATCAGGTCTGTGCGGCGGCTTCCTTCCCAGTATAATTCACGCTGTCTTTCTTTCAATACATCGTCGAGCGTAAAGCTGCTTACATTGCCATTGCTGTTCCCATAGCCGCGCTGGCGAAGCAGGTTGAAATACTGGAGCGCCGTGGCTTCATCTCCCCCACTGCCTCCGCGTTTTACCGCTTCAATGTAGATGAGGTATATTTCTGCCAGACGAAACAGCGGGAAATCGGTATTGACGAGCACCCCGTTGGGAGAATAAGGAGTTTCGCCTGCAGAAGTAAGGTTGCTGAATTTGTACACTCCAATGCCGTCGTTGAAATTGAGCAAATTGTTTATTTCCAGATTACCGGGGCCGAACATGGCTCTTTTATCTGCATTACCGCTGTAATCGCCGAAAACCTGCGGCAGGTTCTTGGTGCTGCGGTTGCCCAGCCATCCGCCTCCCGGAATGCCGTAGTTCTTATTATCGGTCGGATCGGTTCCATGTGCGGAGCAGACCAGGAAAGTGGTGCCGCCATAGTTCTGCGAATGAGTAGCATCATACGCAATAGGCAGAATGACTTCGGGATTGTTGACGTCATTATCGCTCGTAAAAAGATTTTTATATTCCGGCATCAGGCTATAGCCGGCTGCAATTACCTTGGCCGCATAAGTGATGGCATCGGTATAGTGCGCAGTGCCGGTATATACTTCGGCATTCAGGTAAAGCCGCGCCAGCAAGGCCCATACTGCTGCCTGGTCGGCCCTGCCGTATTCATTCTGCCTCGGCGCCATCATGTCTCCATCGATGGCTTTCAGTTCGGATTCGATATAATTGAACAGGTCGGATCTTGTTATCTGCGGAGGTATGTATTTGCCTATCGGGTCTTTTTCCGTAACAAAGGGAGGATTGCCGAAAACATCCATCAATACCCAATATTGAAAAGCCCTGAGAAAACGGGCTTCGGCGCGGTAATGTTTTATGTCTTCCACATCTTTTCCGGTAATTCCGCGGCTGCTGATCTTTTCATCGCTCGATTCGCGGATGAACTCATTGCAAACGGTAATCTGGTAGAGGCTGCGGCCATACAGGGCATTGATCAGCACATTGCTCGAAGTCCAGTTTATGGTGTGAAAGCTCTGCAGGTTGGCATCGCCCCAGGCGCATACGGCTTCATCGGTGCTCAGCTCCTGCAGGTTCCACCAGGCCCTGAGAAAATCGGTGGTGGCGGCATCCGTTATGCCGGGAATGTTGACATCGGAATTGCCGACGCCGGTGCTGCTTACCAGCGAATAGCTTCCATATACTTTAGCCAGCACCTGCTTATAGCCTTCTGCTGTGCTGTACTGGGTTTCCGAAGTATTGGAATTGAGCGGAAGCCTGTTCAGGTCTTTGGTACAGGAAGCCAGCATCAATGTAACGGTAAGCAGGCAGCAGGCTGTATATACATTTCTTTTTTTCATGATTGCGATCGTTTAGAAATTAGAACTGAAGATTTAGTCCCAGCACAAAGATGCGCGGGCGCGGATACAGTGCGTTATCGATGCCGCCGTATATCTCGGGATCTATGCCTTTGTATTTTGTAATGGTGAATACATTCTGGCAGTTGGCATTGATGCGCAGGCGAAGCAGGCTGTTGAACAGGAAGCCTGCATCGTAGGAAAGGCCGATATTGTCCATCTTCAGGAAAGAAGCATTCTGTACATAGTAATCGGAATACTGCAGCCCGAAATTGTTGAACCGCGAATGCAGCACATCCGTCAACGTGTTGGCAAGATACCCGAGCGAATTGAGGATATTCGCTTTTACGGCGCCTGTTGCCAATGCATTGTACATATAGTTGCCGATATTGGCGCGAAGCACGGTATTGAGCGACCACCTGTTGTAGGTGAACTGCGTGCTGAAGCCGAATATGAATTTGGGGAAAGGAGATTTGTACCGGTAGAGATCGTTCTGGTTAATGATGCCGTCGCCGTTTACATCGGCATACACTCCTTCAATCGGCCTTCCGTCCTTTGAATATTCCTGATGATATACATAAAAGGCGTTGGCATTATATCCTACCGAGTTGATCTGGATTACGCCGTTGCCGGTAAGCGTGCCCGGATAGGTAGAATCCTTGGTGGCAGTAAGATTGGTTATTTTATTGTTGTTGTAAGCGGCATTAAAGCTCAGATCCCAGCTAAACTGTTTGGTTCTGACCGGCGTTGCATTGATCAGCAGCTCAACACCCTTGTTCTCCATATTGCCCACATTGGTAAGGATGGTGCTGCTGAAATTGGAGCCTGCCGGGATCGGAATAACGTTCAGGAGGTCTTTGGTCTTTTTGAAATAGAAGTCGATGCTTCCGCTGATGCGGTTGTTGAGAAAGCCGTAATCTATTCCTGCATTATACGTTGCCGTCTGTTCCCATTTGATGCCGGCATCATAAGCAGCCGGCGTGCCCATATTATAAAAAGTATTGCCGAACTGAACCGTTGAAGAATTATCGCTCAGCGTATACCTGGCCAGGTAAGGATAGTTGTCGATGCCATCCTGGTTGCCGGTAACGCCATAGCTTAAACGAAGTTTCAGGTCCGACAGGGATTTGGCCTGCTTCAGGAACTGCTCCTGGTTGATGCGCCAGGTAAAGGCAACCGAAGGAAAAGTTCCCCAGCGCGTATCGGGCGAAAATCTTGAAGAGCCGTCCGTCCTGATGGAGGCCGCCAGGATGTACTTTGTGTTATAAGTATAGATCAGCCTGCCGTAATAGGAGATCAATGTATTCTCGGGCTTGTCCATCAAAAACTTCGGCTTGCTTCCGGGGATCGTGTCGCCGTTTGCGCGAAGGCTCGGATAATTATAATTGGTGGAAAGATTATTATAGTATCCGTAGCCTGCCGTTGCATTGATATTGCTTTTGATCGATTTGATGGTCTTGTTGTAATTCAGATAAAACTCGCCCACGCCGTTGCTGATGCGGTTGCTGTATTTGTTGTGCTGGCCGCTGTCGAGATAGTTCTGCGCTGCATAAGCCGGCACATCGATGGTTCCTTCTCCCTTGGCCACATCGTACCCGAGGTTCAGGTTGGCGTGCAGTTCAGGTAAAAAATGAAATGCGTAATCGATCTGTACATTGCCATAGCTTCGCTGAACCGTGCTGAGATTACGATAAAGCTCGAGCAGGGCCACCGGGTTTTTGGGAGCCAGCTTATTGAGCGTTACTGCTCCTGTGTTGGGATCTGCAGATGCCCATTCAAAATAATTGCCGTATGGCGAGCTGGCATGGACCGGCTGTGTAGGATCGAAATAAGCGGCAGCGCTGATGGCCGCATTATTGGCAAAGCGCGTTTTGTTGATGGCGCCTTTGAGATTGATATCGATCTTCAGGTGATCGTCGAGCAAATGCGGACTGATTGAAATGCCCGCCGACACCCGCTGCAGCTTGTCTGTTTTCAGAATGCCCAGTTGATCGAGATAGCCCACCGAAATGCGGTAAGGCGTCTTTTTGAATGAGCCGGAAACGGCGAGATTATTGTCGGTGCTGACGGCATTGTGGTAAATCTCTTTTTGCCAGTCGGTATTTGCACTGCCAAGCAGGGACTTATAGGTATGCACATTATCGAAATAATCATTGCCCAGCGAATCCACATACTGGCGGAACTGCGCTGCGGAAAGCACATCGGCCTTTTTAGCCAGCGTGGATACAGACACCTGCGTGCTAAAATTGAACTGCGGCTTGCCGGTGCTTCCTTTTCTGGTGCTGATGATGATCACGCCATTGGAAGCGCGCGACCCGTAGATGGCCGTTGCCGCAGCATCCTTGAGCACGGTAAATGATTCGATATCGTTGGGATTGATCAGGCTGAGCGGATTGGATGCGCCGTAAATGTTATTGCCGCTCAGCGGCACGCCGTCTATCACGATCAATGGATCGTTGCTGGCATTGAGCGAAGCGCCGCCCCGGATGCGGATAACGCTTCCCGCTCCCGGCGAACCGCCATTGGAAGTAACGGACACGCCGGCCACTTTACCGGCGATCAACTGTTCCGGCGTAGTGATGCTTCCTTTCTGAAAATCCTTTGCCGTTACCGTGGAAATGGAACCGGTGAGCTCTTTTCTGCGCAAAGTGCCGTAACCGATCACCACCACATCGTTCAGCGCAGTGCCGGAAGGATGCAATACCAGTTGCAAAACAGGCTTAGGCCTTACCTGCAAAGTATCATAGCCGGTATACGTTACCAGTAAGATATCGCCGGCAGACACGGTAAGGGAAAAGCTGCCGTTCTTATCGCTAAGCGTACCGCGGGCAGAACCGCTGATCTGGATGGAAGCCGCTTCGAGAGGTTCTCCCTTTTCATTTTTTACGATTCCATTTACCCTGATCTGGGATTGCTGGGCGCTTAGCCGGCTGTGCAATAAAAAGCAGAAGATTACGAGTAAAAGCAGTCGTTCGGTTTTGAGTGCAGACATACATGACAAGATTAATCGTTGCAATAAAATGAAGATGCTAAACAACGATGCCTGCAGGACAAAGCCAAGTTTTAAAATCAAAATGGAAAAGAAAGATGGAAAATTAGTTTTTTACGGAAATTATCTTTTTGACAGACAGCCAGTTACAAAATATTAGATTTTATTTTAATAGAATGAAAAGAGACACTGAAACGGTCAAAATCATCAAAGGGTTTTGAGGTGCATGATCCTTTCCTCGAACTCATCTCCCGGAATGATCGCTTTATTTTTGATCCGGGATTTATAGCTGTAGATCGTTTTGACAGAATATTCAAGTATCCTTGCTATTTTTTCAGGATCCGTTACGCCCATCCGCATCAGCGCCATAATGCGCAGGTCGGTATTAAGGCCTTCGTCTTCCCTGAGCCTGATCTGTTCGTCTTCGCGCAGCAAGGCATTTACTTCCGACACAAAATTGGGAAACAGCTTCAGGAATATTTTGTCGAAGCTCAGCAGCAGTTCCTCTTTTTCGCGGTGCGCGTCTATTTTATTCAGCGCAAATCTGATCTCATCATATTTTCTATCCTGCAGCTTTTGTTCGATCGCAGCTTTTGCCTTATCCAGACGGCTGTAGAATTCGGAATCTGCATTGAAGAAATAGCCGATATACTCCTCCTTGATCCGGTTGGATTCTTCCAGCTTTTCATTCAGTTCGGCCAGGCGCCGGTTGGATTCCTCGAGCTGGCGGTTGATCTCATGCTGCTTTTCATTCGCTTCCGTCAAAGCCTGCTTTGCCCGCTTGAGCTTTTTCACCTGCCTCAGGATGATCCACGCCAGCGCCAGCAAGGTCAGCACCAGCAGGGTAACGATAGCTGCATATTTTATCAGCAGGCTTTTTTGCGCTTCAATGCCGTTGATCCTTTCGGATTCTATCAGCGGCAAAATGGAGCTGACCTGAACCTTCCGCTGACGGGCCCCATAGAAATCGGCATTGGCGATGGCATTTTCAATGAACAGGGAAGCATATTTTACATCCTTTTTCTGATAAAGCAGTTCTGCAAGATTGAAAATGGCAAATACCTCTTTGGTGGAACTGCGTATATCGGCGATGGCTGCACGGGCAAGCAGGTCTATCGCTTTGTCTGTTTCGCCTTTTTGCAGAAAAGCGCCGCTGAGCGTGGAAGCCGTTAGCGCCAGCTCATGATCCGGTAGACTACTGTCAGCCATCAGTTTTTCAAAAAGAGCGGAAGCATCTTCCACCTTACCCTGTTTAAATAAACGCAGGCCTTTATAATAGTACATTTCAAAAGAGCCGGGCGGATAAAAAGCCAGGGCAGAATCCATGTACCCGGCGCCGGTATTGTCATAATCAACGGAGTGATACTTATCGTAATCATAATAAGCAAGGTCGTAGTAATAGCGGGCCATCAGGGTATAATATTCTGCTTTAGCTGCGTTTGTGCAACCTGCGATGTTTATGGAACGAAGGGTATCGAAGGTTTCGCGGTACAATCCGCTCGAAAGCAGGATAAAAGCATATTTCAATTTGGCCGATGCGATCTGCTGCGGGTCATTCAGTGCTCTTGCAAGCTGTTCTATCTTTCCGGCATATAGATAAGCCGAATCATAATTGAACACTTTGTATTCTTCATACAGTTGTGTATATAACGAAAGCATATCCGCTGCGGATCTGCTGCCTGTATACAGCAGTTGCCTGATGGACCCGATCTTCTTCACTTTGGCGGCATCATAAGCAGGAGCCTGTTCGATAGCCCGCCTGAGCTCAGTGAGCAAACTATCCGCGGCGGGGGACTGCT
>CAYYZJ010000429.1:0-5051 GCA_964475615.1 uncultured Flavitalea sp.
AGCAGGGGGCGCAGGTGATTTTTTTCCATGAAGGATATATCGGGGATGCCTATGTCCAGCAGCCGCTTGCCGTTCACCAGGTTGTCGATAGCTTGTCCCATGATCCGCGTGCAGTACAGCGTGTTTTTAACGGCATCCTGGTCAAGGGGCAGGCCGATGACCATTTCGGGTTTTCCCTCAAGGATCATCGTCAGCAGTCCGTTGTCGGCGCAAAGCAGGTATTGTTCCTGATGATAGGCCAGCAACAGATGCGCGGGTTTCTGCTCAAAGAGATTGACGAGGATGATATGATAGGTATAAGGAGGAAAATGTTTGATGGCATTGCGGCAGATATAGGCGGCCTGGGGATAGTTGAAGGGAGAGAGCTGGTGGGAGATATCGGTGATCATGAATGCCGGGTTGATCTGCAACAGTTGTCCTTTAACGGCTCCGACCAGGTAATCCTGTTGACCGATATCAGATGTTAGGGTTAGTAAAGCCATTGTGCAAATGAAGCCCGGGTATTTGTTTGGTGATTAATTTGAAAAGCCGGCATCGGCTCACTTGCTCAGCTCTCCGTCTTTGAAATAATAATTATGTACCAGCCTGTCTGCCAGCGAAGGGAAGAACCGGTTCATCAGCACGGTCAGTTTTCCGGTGAAGGTCAGCACCAGGGTGCGCCTGCGTTTTTCGATTGCATGCAGGATATGCCTGGCGCATTCTTCAGCGCTCATCAGCTTGCTTTCATCGAGCGGACTTTCGCCCTGCAGTTCACCGTGTGCATTCAGGGCCGCATTACGGATATTCGAGGTCGTGAATCCGGGCGAAACCCACATTACATGAACTCCTGTCTTCAACAGCTCGGTGCGCAGGGATTCCAGCCAGCCCTGGAGGGCAAATTTGGAAGCCGAATAGCCGCTTCTTCCGGGCAGTCCGCGATAGCCCGCCGTTGAAGATATTCCCACGATGGTTCCTTTTTGTTTGATGATATGGGGAAGGGCGTATTTGGTACAGTATACTGCTCCCAGAAAATTGACGTCCATGAGTTTTTTAATCACATCCACTTCTGCATTTTCAAAAAGCGACCGCATGCTGATGCCTGCATTGTTGATGAGGATATCGATACCGCCGAAAGTATCGACAGTGGATTCGATGAACCTTTTGCATTCCTGTTCATTGCTCACGTCGCAGACCATGGTATGGAGCGGGAAGGTAGTGTACTGCATTTGCAGGGCATACAGTTTATCGAAATGGCGACCGCAGGTAGCCACTTTTGCGCCGGCCGCGATCAGGGCATCGATGAGTGCTTTTCCGATTCCGTCGCTTCCTCCTGTAACAACCGCTACCTTATTGGTAAAGAAAGACATGATGAGAGATTATAATGCAAAAATAACACAGTTGCCGGGCAGGATAAAATGAAATGTTGACAATAAGCAAGCGTGCGGGTATAAAATAGTATTTCAAAAATTTGGGGCAAAGTCAATTTACTGTATTTTTGCACTCCCAAAATAAGGGGTTACCGCTTTAGTCAAGACTTCAGCGGTTGAGAGATTCCGTAGCTCAGCTGGTAGAGCATTACACTTTTAATGTAGGGGTCCTGGGTTCGAATCCCAGCGGGATCACTTGTTGAAGATTAGGTGTCTGGAAATCAGGCACCTATTTTTTTTTACTCTATAATTTACTCTATAAAGAACTTCAAGGCTTCTGATAGTTTACTGTTTTTTACTCTGCATGAACTATCGTTACAAAGGTAAATTTATTTTGCCTTGATTTAGTCTGATTTGATATCCCTATTTTCCAGATGAAAAGAGAGAAGTTAAAAGATCAACTTGGTCAAATTTTGAACAGGTCACATTACATAGCTTTCCTGTATTAGTTTTATTTTTGAAAAAAGGATAAGTGATGAAAGATTTAGTGAAGAAGGTGAAATCCTTTGTAACATTTGACTTGCCGTTAAAGACGGCGTATATCAGTACGCAATTTGCCAACACGCACAAAAAACTTCAAACAGAAATTCCGGGATGGAGTACGACGGCGACCCGGCAGAAACTAATCTCTAATTATTGGTTCACTTATGTAGCGGGACATTTTGCTCTGATGTTCGGGTTGCCGGTGCTTGTCGTTTTATTATGGCATGGCTTTGGGCAGCCAAACTTTCATATGCTAAGCGTTTTGATTGCAGGATTATTAAGCTATCCCATTTTATATTTGTTTCATTACCGGCCTTATTTTAGCTCGATCTTTTTGCCTCGCCTCGAAACAATCAAAGAAGCTTACGAACGAAAACAAATAGAGCAGTTGGGAAAATGTCGCCAGGCACAACTGTCCAATTTTGCCTTGACACTTGTGTACTATGTTTTCGATAAGACTACTGGTGTGAATACTCTTCGATGCAATGATCAATCCGCTGAATTACTGATGAAATTATTTGGGGTTGATTCCGGAAGCATTAAGAAGAATCTGGCAATCATATATGGTAAAAAGGACAAATTAAGTGGTCGAAGAATCACAGAAATTAAAAACAGATTTGATGAAGCATTTACTTTCCTTGAAGAAATACACTTTGTTGAGGGAATTAATCTCTTAAAGGAGTTGGAGCAAAAATTCAGATAATAATTACTTTTGTATGTTAAAATTGTTAAATGAAAGTTCTCTACGTTACAAATAGAATACTTAATAAAGATTTGGACTTGAGATACCTGTCTGCTTTTGCAGACTTAGAAGATGTTTTTTTTGTTGATAGCAACGATAATGCGGATAAATATATTACTGAAAATTTAATTAGTAATCAGGGACATCTTGATTTCATTATCGTTGATTTTATCAACGTTAATAATGATGTGCGAGATAAGCTGGTTATTCAGTTAAGATCATCCCCCTTTACCTACTCACGTCAAAATTTTTGCTTATGCTCTATCCCGGTAATTTTATTTAAAGACTGGGAATTTATACGTGAGGATTATTTATCCCCGTTCTATGACAAAATTGTATTTAGGACGCATACTGAAGAAATAAAGGTTCAATATATAGGGAACGTAATTACTACGTGGATGCAGGAAATTGGTGATGATCTATCTCATTTGAACTTGGATTTGGATTTGAAATTCGATAGTAGGAAGGTTAATTGGTTGTTGGACCATCGAGGCTATAAACTTCGTGTTTTGAGCCATGATTTTTTGAGAAATCAGCGTAAGCTGGACTATATTTGGTTTGGGAGCAATCTGAAAACATTTGATGTTTCTATAAATACGTTTTATGATTTGCTGCAAAAATCAGAATGGAGCCCAGGATATCGGAACGAAAAGGAAATACATCAATGCCTTATCCAGAATAAAAGAGTATTATTGGGAGAGTTTAACAACCAAACGTACTATGAAAAACATTTTTATCTTCCCAATTGCATGAAATATGTTGAACCTGATTTTACAAATATGCCGTTCACCCATTATGTGCAAAATCCAGAAATTTTTGAAGTAAAACTCCCCAATCAGAAATTTGTTAGAAAAGACAAAACAATTTTTTATCGCAACACAACCCGAGCAATAAATCAGGTCGCTTTAAAATATTCAGGCTATTTTTCCAACCCCGCGAATGAAGCAGAGATTGAACAGAGAATTGGCTATAATAAGACCCAATTCAACTATACGCTACTAATGGGCAGAAAGGCTGACAAAGAAGAGAACCTTGAATATGTTGAAAGTGTTCTCAAGACTAAAAATTTGAAATTGCTCACTTATGACGAGCTGCTTGAAAATTTCCAACGATTGTACGACCGCACGACCCGATATAATTTATCGTGAATTCAATTCTTTGTACTTATTCCTTGCTGAAGTATCCCGGCATCACAGATTTCCGAAGCGGGATGAAATACTCATCGCTGTTTCTTTAAGAAATTATAGAATTAAGTATACTTAGCTTTTTTTCGCTTGTCTTTCTGGGCATATTGACACCCTAAAACGAAAAGTGATGAAAGAATCTGTGAGTAATGGTAACCTCGTTACCCCCATGCTGTTCCCGTATGAGCCGGAACAGTACTGGCAGCAAGTCCGGCAAATTATCCGGGAAGAAGTGAGCAATATCGAAAAACAAGGACCGGTTCCCCCCACTTACGAAACGCCGGGGCTTACCTACAAACCCCTGTATAAAATTGCTGAGGTCTGCGCCCTGTTCCATGTCACCAAACCCCCTATCTACGATTGGGTACGGCATGGTAAGCTAAAGCCATTCAAAATCCGGTCACGGGTGTACTTTCTGTGGCAGGATATTCAGCAGCTTTTGAATCCAGGCAAGGAATAATTCAGAGAAAATATTCTTTTTTCACCCGCCCTTTGTGCGAATGATTAACCGTGAGTATATGAAAAAACTATCGTGTGCCGATGCCCGGCAAATTGACCTGGTGGAATATCTCGCTTCGTTAGGCTATCAGCCAAAAAAGATCAGGAACCAGGATTATTGGTATTGTTCCCCTTTCCGGGAAGAAAAAACGGCTTCCTTTAAGGTCAACAGAACCCGGGATATCTGGTTTGATTTCGGGGAAGGTAAAGGAGGAGACATTATTGATTTTGGAGTAAAGTATTTCAGATGTTCAGTAAATGAACTGCTGGAACGATTATCGCAAAAGGCATTGTCCCTCAATTTTTCTTTTCACCCGCTTTCCGTTGCTGGTGAAAAGAAAGAGCCCGGCGGCGGCAAAATCATGATCCTTAACGACCGACCCCTTGCCGCACCCTCCCTGCTTCAATACCTTCAAAAAAGGTGTATTCCGGTTGAAATAGCGGGGCAGCATTGCCGGGAAATAGACTTTGAACTCTATGGTAAAAAATATTCTGCTATTGGCTTTCCGAATGATAAAGGAGGGTTTGAATTAAGAAATGAAAATTTCAAAGGAAGCAGTTCGCCTAAAGCCACCACCTTTTATGAACAAGGAAGTAATGAGGTAACTGTATTGGAAGGTTTTTTTGACTTCCTTTCTTTCCAGGCTTTATACAAAAACAATCCCAGGGGAATAACAAACTTCATGGTACTTAATTCTCTTGCTTTTTTTCACCAGGCAAAAGACCTAATGGATAAAC
>CAYYZJ010000430.1:0-3331 GCA_964475615.1 uncultured Flavitalea sp.
ACGCCGCTCTCGAATTTGAGGGTGCCATATACATCATCGCCCGTGATCTCTACCTGCACTTCCTTGTATCCGCCTACCGTTCCTTCGCTTTCGCTGAGGATGGCTGTTTTCCATCCCTTTTTTTCACAGTATTTAAGGTACATGCGCAACAGGTCGCCGGCAAAGAGGCTGGCTTCATCGCCACCTGTTCCCGCCCTGATCTCGAGGATGGCATTTTTTTCATCCTGCGGGTCTTTGGGTATCAGCAATTGCCGGATATGCGCTTCCATTTGCCCTTTCCGCTCTTCCAGTGCAGGGGCTTCGGCCATGGCCAGCTCGCGCAGCTCGGCGTCATCGCCGTTCAGGGCTTCTTTATTGAATTCGATATCGTCCAGCAGTCTTTTGTATTCTTCATACGACCTGACGATCTTCTCCAGGCTGCGGTATTCCTTGCTCATGGCGCCGAATTTCCGGTTATCGTTAACGACCTCCGGATTGGTCAGCGCCACACCCAGGTCCTCGAACCGCGCTTTGATCGCTTCTAATTTATCTAGCATAGTTTAACTACTTTTATGAACCCTGCAAGAGTTCAAAACCCAACGGGGTTGCAAAGTTAATCGTTCAAAATTAATGCGGTACCGGAAATTCCAGGCAGACCACCTGTTTACAGGTCATGACATGATGGGGAGAGAGATGGCGCTCGTTACCAGCGAGGCGGGCCAGGTGCAGGAGATCATTCCTGCAGCAGAAGCCGGCGATGATATCGAAAATTTCCATGGACTGCTGATGCCGGGATTCGTGAACTGCCATTGCCATCTGGAATTAAGTCACCTGAAAGAAAGGATCCCTGAAAAAACAGGGCTGGTGGATTTTGTCTTTGCAGTCGTCACCCAACGCCATTTCCCTGAAGCTGAAATCCTCGAGGCCATCAACCGGGCTGAAAATGAAATGCTGGAAAACGGCATTGTGGCTGTCGGCGATATCTGTAATAATATACTCACCCTGCCGCAAAAGCAGCGGAACAGATTGCACTATCACAATTTCATCGAGCTCAGCGGCTGGCTCCCGAAGCTGGCAGCAGCGCGCTTTGCTGCCGGCAAATCCATTTATGATGAGTTCAGCAGGCAATTGCCTGAAGGCCGCCTGACCATGGCCCCGCATGCTCCTTATTCGGTTTCGGATGAGCTCTGGAACCTGATGCAGCCCTGGCTTGCAGGCAATATAACGACCATGCATAGCCAGGAAACGGATTTTGAAGATGCTTTTTTCAAAACCGGAACCGGCGATCTTTTGAGGATGTACAGGATGATGAAGATAGATACCGATTTTTTTCAGCCCACCGGCAAAAGCAGCCTGCAATCCCGGCTGCATAGACTGAACCAGGCAAAACAGCTTTTGCTGGTGCACAATACATTCATCAGTGAAGCGGATATTCAATTCGTACAATCATCAATGCAGCCCGTTTTTTTCTGCCTCTGCGCAAATGCCAATCAATATATCGAAAATGCATTGCCTCCGGTCGAATTATTATGCAAGCATGATGGCCAATTGGTGCTGGGAACAGACAGCCTGGCCAGCAATCACAGTCTCAGCATACTGGATGAGATCAAGACCATCATCCACCATTTCCCTGATATTCCACAAACCAGCATTTTGCAATGGGCAACGATCAATGGAGCCAGGGCGCTGGGAATGGATGACAGGCTCGGCAGCTTTGAACATGGCAAGCAACCCGGCGTTATTTTGATAGAAAATATAGATGAAGGAAAACTAAATGCGCATGCATTGGTGAGAAGGATTCTTTGACGTGAGGCGTGAGGCGTGAATCGTGAGACGTGAATCGTGAATCGTCAGTCGTGAGATGCAGACAGGTTCTTACTCACGATTCACGACTAACGATTCACGACAACACCGCCTGCATTACCGGCAATGTTTTCATTGCACCGAAATCGGCGATGTTCAGGGCATAGAAATGCAGGTAAGCCTGAAGGAGTATTCTTCTTGTTTCCTGGTTCAGCCCGATCTGCTCCAGCTCCTGCGGCTGCATTACTTTCAGCAGCCTTGATGTGATTTCGCTGTAATGCGGATCGAGAAAATAGGGGTGATGCGGCTGTTCGGATGTAAAAACGCCTTCCTGCAGATCGAGCCATTGTTTTTGAGGGGAATGACCGTCATGAATGCGGAAGCCGAAAAAACTGGCGAGGTTCAGTATAAAGAATAAAGGATAATTGGCCGCCACGCTGTCGGCGCTTTCATCGAGATAAATGAACGCATCTTCAATAAAATGATAAAGATCAGCATTGCTTTCCGGCTGCCTGAGGCATTTTTGCAACAGCTCTATCATGAACAAGGCAACCGAATTTTTGATGACATCGAAAAAAAGATGATTATACACATAACCCCATTTAAACTCTCTGATGCGCTGCAGGTTTTTCAGTTCATGATGATAAACGATGAGATCGAGTATGGCTGCGGGCTGGAACAGATTGGCCTTGCCCGATCCTTTTTTTGAAGAAGTCCTGATGCCGTTGACGAGATAAGATTGCAGTCCGAATAATTCAGTATGGATAGTGACGATGGCGCTGGTTTCGCCGTATTTTACCGTTCGCAGTACGATCCCTCTTGTTTTATGAACGCGCACAATCAAAGTTAATGTAAAACAGCAGCCAAAGCTGGAAAAGCGGGTTAAAATAAGTTTCTTTGTGGGGCAAAAAACATTCTGTTATTAATAGCCATCATCATGTGGGAATCCATTGCACGTTTTGTTCTTAAATTCCGCCTGCTCCTCCTTACCCTGCTGATCGCCGTTACAGCGCTCATGATCTATTATGCGTCGAAAGTGCAAATGAGCTATGATTTCATCAGGGCTATTCCTACCGATAATCCCAAATACATCGCCTACCAGGCTTTCCGCCAGAAATTCGGGGAAGATGGGAACCTGCTGGTGATCGGCTTGCAAACAGATCAATTGTTCGATAAGGATCTGTTCAATGATTATGTCAGCCTGAATGCCGCCATCAAAAAAATTCCCGGCGTGGAACAGGTGCTGAGCATTCCCGCAGCCGTGAACCTGAAAAAAAGCGATAGCCTGGAAAAGCTGGTCCCTGTTGCCGTATTTGCCGGTCAGTACGCCTCGCAGCAACAACTCGACAGCGACCGGAATGCTTTTTTCAATCTTCCCTTTTACCGCAACCTGCTCTACAATCCCGAAACGAATGCCTGGCTCATGGGCATCAACATCAATAAAAATGTGCTCAATTCCGCAAAAAGGAATCTCACGGTCGATTCGATAACAGACATAGGCAATGTATTTGCCGCCAAACACCATCTCGATATTCATTACAGCGGCCTT
>CAYYZJ010000431.1:0-13931 GCA_964475615.1 uncultured Flavitalea sp.
GATCGTGAAAGCAGACCAGGGCGTGCTGATCGCAGAAAGGATTGCCGACGCTTCGGTGAAGAAAGCTACGGGCGATGCCAACAGCGTACGCCTGCAGGCCAATGCAGAAGCCGACCGGCTGAAACTGCTGGCCAGCGGTGAAGCGGAAAAAACAAGACTGCTGGCCAAAGCCGATTCGGAAAAGATCGAGCTGCTGGCAAAGGCCGAAGCTGAAAAGATTTCGCTTACCGGTAATGCTGAAGCGGAAAAGATCCTGGCCATCGGTAAATCGAATGCCGAAGCATATAAGCTTTCCGTTGAAGCCATGGGCGGCGATAATTTCACGCAGCTTAAAGTGATGGAATCGATCGCCAGTCAGAACGTGAAGATCATGCCCGATGTGCTCATCGGCGGAGATGGAACCAATGGCGGCATCGGTGGGCTGCTGGGTTTGCAGATCCTGCAGCAACTGGGAAAGAAAATGAATTAAATTCAAAAGCTGTCTCGTCTCACCCGAGGCGAGACAGCTCTTTTATAATTGCACTCCGTCAATTTTATACAAGCAGTGCGTCATTTATGGAAAGCTTTTCCTAATTTTAATTACTTCTAGCTGTAACCTCACATTAAATAAAAAAGCGATCTCTGATATCGTTTCAGGGAATATTCTGTCTTGTTTTTTACTCAACTTCTGAATATGAAACCAAAATTCTGCTATGAGAGATGCATTTCTCTTTTTAAGACGCTGCTTGTTTTATTGATCAGCAGCACGGCCTTTGCACAAAATCAAATCATCAAGGGTACGGTAACGGATGCACAAACCGGTGAGCCGCTCGCCGGTGTTTCCGTTGGCGTAAAAGGAACGCCTGCATTGGTGCAAACGGATAAGGATGGGAGCTATTCCATATCTGTAAATCCTGGCGCCACGCTTACCTTCACTTATGTCGGAAGCAACCGCGAAGAGGTGACGGTAGGCAGTCAGACCGTGATCAATGTAAAGATGCGGGCGGCATCGGGACAATTGTCCGACGTGGTTGTCACTGCCCTGGGCATCAGAAGGGAAAAACGCTCCCTCGGCTATTCGGTGACCACTGTTACCGGATCTTCGCTTACTGAAGCCCGTGAGACCAATTTCGTAAACAGCCTGGAAGGAAGGGTAGCCGGCGTTAATGTCAGCAATGTGGCCACAGGGCCCGGCGGCTCGGCCAATGTGGTCATCCGCGGCATTTCGGATATCACCGGATCCAATCAGCCATTGTATGTGATCGACGGCATCCCGATGCAGAACAGCACCTACCGGCAAACAGATATCGGAGGCGGCTATGGCGGAGCGGACGGGGGAGACGGAACCATCAACATCAATCCCGACGATATAGAAACCATCTCGGTATTGAAAGGAGCTGCCGCTTCGGCTTTATATGGTTATCGTGGAAGCAAGGGCGTTATACTCATCACCACCAAATCGGGCAAAAATGCAAGAGGGATCGGTGTGGAATTGAACTCAAATTATGTTATCCAAAATGTGGTCGACAATACCGACTGGCAAAAAACCTACGGACAGGGTTCTCAGGGAAATAAGCCGATAGATGGAGATGATGCTTTTGAACTGGGATTATCCAGTTGGGGCGCCAAGCTCGACGGATCGCAGGTTTACCAGTTCGACGGCGTTCAAAGACCTTATTCCGCCGTGTCGGGCAATATGCATCATTTTTATAAGAACGGCGTTGCCGGCACCAATACATTATCATTCAGTAAAGCCCTGGGCACAGACGGAAGCATACGGTTTGCTGCAAGCGACCTGCGCAATCACAGCATCATTCCCAATGCCGGGTTCCAGCAACAATCTTTTTCACTGTCTGTAAATTATAAACTCGACAAGCACCTGGAGCTGCAGGTAAAAGGACAATATATCAATGCCTATACGCACAACCGCCCCAGTGTATCCGATGCCCCGGGCAGCGTGAATTTCGCCACTTTATTCCTTCCGCCGAATGTGGACATAAGATCGCTTGCTCCCGGATATAAGGAAGATGGTTCCGAAAACCAGTTCCTGGATGATGCCTATACCACTAACCAGTATTTTGCAGCTTATAAATTTATCAATAATACCAGGCGCAACCGTTTCATCGGCTCGGCCGATCTCAAATATACTTTTAACAATGGCCTCTATCTTCAGTTCCGTGCAGGCGAGGATTATTTTGCCGACAGGAATACCAATGTAACCCCCAATGGCACTGCATACCAGTCCGACGGATTTATGCAGGAAGAAAATGTGAAATCGACCGAACTCAATATCGATGGCATTATCGGTAAAGAGTTTAAGATAACCAACGATTTCAAGCTTTCCGCCCTGGTGGGCGTCAACTCCAGGAAGAATGTCGTTGATCAGATAGACGCGCAGGGCAATACTTTCCAGACGCCTTACTTATACACCATCGGCAACCTGGCCAGCCCCACGGAGTATACCAGCAATCCCGTCATAGAAAATAAATCCGTTTACGGCACGATCGATTTCTCTTTTAAAAATTATTTATACCTGAGCGCTACCGGGCGTAACGACTGGTATTCCACCCTGGCGCCGGGCAAAACCAATTATTTTTATCCTTCCATAAGCGGTTCATTTGTTTTCTCTGAGCTGATCCATATAACGGGCATGGATATGGGAAAATTGAGAGTGGGTTATGCCAATGTAGGCGGTGAGGCTGATCAACCTTATCAAACCCTGCTGGGCTATAATAATATCGGCAATCTATTCGGGTATCCTATAGGCAATATATCCAATGGCAGCACGGTTCCCAATGCCAATCTCCAACCCTCTTCGGCAAAAGAATTTGAAATAGGAACAGAATTATCATTCTGGGGAAACCGGTTTCATGCTGATGCCGCTTATTATAACAAAAAAGAAAGCAGGGAAGTCATACCGGCGGTTACATCGGGAACATCGGGATATAATGCCGTTCTGCTCAACTCGGGCACCATACAGAACAAGGGCATCGAGCTGTTGCTCTCGGGCGTGCTGATCAGGCAAAAAAGTTTCAGTTGGATCGAAACGCTTAACCTCACCTATAATGACAATAAAGTGCTTTCGCTTTCATCCGGCTCCACCAACTATCCGCTCGGATACTCACGGGCAGGCGAAGACGAAGGAATAGGCGTTGCCTATATGTCGCAGGCATTGGGCAAATCCGCTTACCAGATATTCGTTGCAGATCCCGAGCGGGATGATAAAGGCAATATCGTGATCGATCCCACAACAGGAGCCCCGGCGCCTGGAACCGATTATGTAGATGTCGGCTCTGGCGTCGATCCCTGGACAGCAGGTATCACCAGCGAATTCAGGTACAAGCATATTAATCTCTCTTTTCTCATAGACGGCAAATTCGGAGGAAAAATATTTTCAGGCACCAACTATTATGCTTACCAGTTCGGTCTTTCAAAGCTGACGCTCCCGGGCAGGGATCAGCGATACGGCACCAACCAGCTTTATCCGCAGGACTATTACAACCAGATCAGCAATTACAACCCGGCCATTTTTGTTTACAATGCCAGCTTTATCAAATTCAGGCAGATCATACTGGGTTATACTCTTCCGGCCAGCGTATTTAAAAACAAAATACAGGGCATTACGCTGAGCTTTGTTGCCAGGAATGTGTTCACCATTAAAAAGCATACTCCCAATATCGATCCCGAATCCAATTACTCAAACGGACCGCAGGGCATTGAACAGGCGGGTGTGCCTTACACCCGGACATTCGGGCTTAACCTCAGTGCCAAATTTTAAGACAATCATCAAGCTATTAATATGAAAGTACAAACCACATATTTATTTGCAAGCGCCGTTATGCTGATGGCCTTTGCATCCTGCAGTAAAGAACATCTGCTGAAAGTGAATACCGATCCCAATTCGGTTTCCGTCGATGTATTCGATCCCAACAATATACTCACCACAACACAGTTGTATTATACCGGCAGCACGGATAATGCCATTGAAGTGGAAGAAACCGAAATACAGGGCGCCGGTTGTTTTATCCAGCACTGGGCTTCGACATCGGGTTATTTTTTTGGAGATAAATATTTGTTCAGTCCCGGAGGATGGAGCTCGTTTTTTGATCATGCATATACTTACGGAGTAAAGTATGCGGTTGATCTGTACACGACCACGCAGGGTAAACCTGAATATGCCAATCTTCATCAGATCGCCAGGATAATGAAAGCGCTGGTATTTGAGCGCATTACCGATGTGTATGGCGACGTGCCTTATTTCCAGGCCGGACTGGCTTATCATGGATCTGTTTATTTTCCTGCTTATGACAAGCAGAAAGATATTTATGCCGATCTGCTGAAGGAAGTATCGGAAGCAGTGGACAGCCTGGATGACAATGCCGACCATCCCGTAGGCGACCTGTTCTATTCCAAATTCGATGACCAGATCGACAAATGGAGAAAATTCGGGAACACCCTGCTGCTGCGCATGGCCATGCGCCTGACCAAAGTGGATCCTGCTACTGCGCAAATGTATGTGAACCAGGTTCAGGGTAAAACGATGACCAGCAATGACGACAATGCGATCGTGCCTCACGGAACCAATGACCCGCTGACGATAAACAGGATCTATCGCGGGATCGGCGAAGACGGCGCCATTCAATTATCCGGGCAGATCAGTAAAACGTTTATCGAGTTCTTGAAAGACAATGATGATCCGCGGCTGCCCGTGCTGGCTTATGTTTATCCGGAGGACTTTCAACCCGGCGATGATCCGTCGGGAGGATCATCCGATCCGGCAGACCAGGAAGGATTGCCCAATGGATATGATAACGGCACCACAGCAACAGGCATCATCAACTATCCCGGTTACCTCGGCGATCTCAATTTATATTCGCGGCCAAGCCCGATCATATTCAATGCCACGGCCCCGACCCTGGTATTGACTTATGCAGAATCCGAATTGTTGCTTGCCGATGCCGCCAAACGCTGGGGCATCGGTGATGCACAAACGCATTACAACAACGGAGTGATCGCTGCAATAACGGAGCTATCCGCTTATGGAGATGAAGGAACGATAAGTGAAGATGATGCCCAGGCTTATCTGGATGCGCATCCTTATGATGATGCCAACGGGCTGGAAATGATCAACACGCAATTCTGGGCCGCAACATTTTTCAATGAATACGAAGCCTGGAGCAATTACCGCCGTACAGGTTATCCCATCCTGACGCCGGTCACTTATCCCGGAAGCCAATCGCCAGGTGCAATTCCAAGAAGAATGGCTTACTCCACGGTCGACAAACAGGTCAATTCCGCGAACTACAATGCTGCTGTGGCGAATTTGCAGGGAGGAGATAAAATAACGAGCCGCGTGTGGTGGGATGCACAGTAGTCTGAACTTGTCTGAACTGGGATGAATGGGATTATTGGGATGGATGGGAGAGGGATATTCCTGTTCAATTCGTTCCTTTTCCCATAAATCCCATCCATCCCATTCATCCCAGTTCAGACAAACTCTTCACCGGATTGGCAAGCGCCGTCTTCAAACATTGCAATCCGATCAATAGTAGTGCGCCCACACAAACAGAGCCGCCTACGAGCAGGTAAGTCCAGATGCTTTGATCCACGCGATAGGCATATTGTTCCAGCCAGCGTGCACTGATCAGCCAGGCCAATGGAAAAGCAATGGCCAGGCCGATGCCGATCAATGCAGCATACTGCCGTACGAATAAAGCAATGATGTGAATGAGCTCCGCACCCAGCACTTTTCTTACGGCAATCTCCCTGCGCCGGCGGGCCAGCGACTGGCTCAGTAATCCGAACAGGCCAAGGGCCACGATCAGGCTCATCAGCCCGGTAGCCATATTGGCTGCTTTCTTCAGCCTGATCTCTGTTGAGAACATGGCGCGGAATCTGTCATCCATAAAAGAATAATCGAAAGGCGCTCCCGGAGAAACCGCTTTCCATCTGGCCTTGATCCTTTCCAGCGTTGCGGGGATCCTGCCTCCTTTCAGTTTTACCGCGATATAACGATAGCCGGTATTGTCCTTTATATTGAACATCACCATAGGCGGTGCAGGCTCGGTCATGCCGCCGGTATTGAAATCATTCGTTACCCCCGCTACTGTAACCGGATTGGGAAAGTCCGGAAAATAGATCTTTTTGCCCACTGCCGTGTTCCAGCCAAATGCTTTACGGGCCGATTCGGTAATGACGGCTTCGCCCGGCGTATATCCCTCACCGTCAGGTTTGAAAAAGCGGCCTTCGATCATCTTCAATCCATAAGTATTGGCAAAATGGGCGTCTACATTGTTCGTAGCCATGTTCAGGGCGTTGGCTGCATTGCTTCCTTCCGGATATAGCCGCGTAACAGTGAAGCTGCGTTCGGGAATATTGAAGCTGATGGAAGCATCCTTTACGCCGGGATCCTGGATCAGCGCCGTCCGCACCAGTTCCATGTGGGCCACCCCGGCGGAATCCCATTGCTTGGGAAGGGCCGTTATTTCCAGCAACTGGTCGCGGTTATAACCCTGGTCTTTTTCAAAAAAGAAATTGATCTGACGGGAAAGGGTAACCGAAAAAATAAAAATGCCCGCCGCCAGCACAAACTGCAATACCAGCAGCGACTGCCTGAGCCAGTTTCCTTTTTCGCCCTGCGTCAGTTTTCCCTTTACGGCAGTGGCAGGCGCAGCAGCGCTGAGCAGGATGGAAGGATACAATCCGGCGATGATTCCGGTAAAGATGACGAACCCCAGCAGCACGATCATTCTTACACCGGACAATCCGCTCAACCCCGGCAGCTCGGTTTGCCATATCTGGTTAAAGCCCGGCCGCAATAGAAGATAAATGCCGATGGCCAGCACTCCGGAAATCAGCGCAAGTAGCAGGGATTCGGCAAGATATTGCAGAACCAGTTGAGCGCGCCCGCTGCCGAAAACCTTTCGCAGGCCGATCTCGCGCAAACGGTATGATGCCGTGCCGATCATGATATTGATGAAATTGATGATGGCAAGCAGGAGTATGCCCGCTGCAACAATCGACAGGATGTTCAGTGTTTTGGCCACCGCGCCTTCCGACGATTGAAGATAATAACTGCTGAGCGGCTTGAGATGAACGGTCAGGTTCTTGCTGATGTTCTCCGGCGAATTGGTCTTGAGCAATTGCCGGATCGGCCCGCTGAGTGCAGCGGGAGCTATGCCGGGCCTGGTTTTCAGAAAAGCAACGGTGAAATACCCGTTCCAGTCATTTTCTCCGGCGCCGCCGCCATAATATTGGTTGCCTTCAAAAGGAACGAACACGGAATAGCCGTCTTTGTCGAGATAATTATTTAGGGTATTCCGGGGCATGTCTTTCAATACGCCCGATATGTTGTAGTCCATTTTGCCCGGAGCGGAATTATTTACGCTGATCGTTTGTCCCAGCACGTTAGTTGTGCCGAAAAGCTTTTTAGCGAGGCTGGCCGTGATCAGCGCCGACCGGTTATTGGGAAAAGCATTGGCCGGATTTCCCTGAATCAACGGAAATCCGAACATGCTGATGAGCGTGGTATCGCTGATCGCTATATTTTCCTTGAAATGCTGGTCGCCGGCGGAAACCGTATTGGTAATCGGATTCATCCGGTAGTAATTGCTGACGAGGCCGGGATATTGATCATGGAGCGCCTTTACCAGCGGGCCAACGGTAGTGAACTCCGGGCTTGTTGCCTTCACTTTCCATTCGCTGTTGAGGAAATAAAGATCGGAAACATCTTTCAGGCTGCTGTTCACACTTCTTTCCTGAGCCACATATTCGCCGATGAGGATGCAGATGCCGATGCCGGTAGCGAGACAAAAAATATTCAACGTGGAAAAGAGCGCATGACGCTTTAACTGCCGGCAGGCGATCAGGATGTAGTGCTTCAGCATAACGGATGAGTTTTAATATTAAAACGTGTTGATTATATCTTCCCGAACAATCCTACCATTTCTCCATTGGTCAGCTCTTTCATCTCTCCTGTATCATGCTGATACAGTTTGCAGTTGAACTGCATTTTCACCCTAATATAATAATTTCCCACGGCATCGAAAACATCGTCCACACTAATAATCTTGAAGGTGCTTCCGGTTTGGTCTGCAGAGCCGGCATTGGAATCCCAGTCGTTGCCGTTTTTATCCCTCCAGCTAACATTAACCCCGTCGCCATTGTCGAAGGAACCGCCGGGCGTGTAGGGATAATCTCCCGGAGCAAAGAACGCCTTGAAATCGGCATTGCTGGAATTGATATAATGATGCATGATCCCTTTTTCCACTCCCATTGCAGTTGACCCTGCAGGAATTGGTGTACTTGCATAATCAATGCTGGCCGTAAAAGACACATCATCGTCTCCTCCCAGGCCCGAGCCTGCTTCGTAACCGTTATCTTCGGTTACGGTTTGCATATAGTCCACACTGTCGATAGTGGCTTTATAATAATATTGTGCTGCAACAGAATCTCCCCCATCGCTTACGGCAACTGAAAAACTGCAGTTCGCATTTCCGATATTCAGGGGAAAGGAAGTATTGCCTGCTGCTGCAGGCGTTCCGCTGGCTTGTAAAATGATCGTTTGTATACCCGTATCCGAAAAGCTTCCGGCGCCAGTAAAAGCGAAACCGTTTACCGTTCCTGTCTGATAGCTCCAGTCTCCCTTTTTGGAAACATCAACGGAAATACTAACCTGGTTCGAGGCGTTTGTGGGACTTCCTTTGGTGTAAGAGCCGGATACGCTGGCATCCGAGCAGGCGTTGCCGGAAGCAATCAGTGTAAAAACAGCACCGGAATCCGGATTGGTCGGCGGTGTAACCGGCGTTTCAAAAGAGAGCTCTTTTTGACAGCTCCAGAAAAAGGGCAGGGAGCAGAATAACAGAAAAAACCTCAGCATTTTCATTTCCATAAAATCAGAGTTGGCACAGTACAAAACTAGGATATTATTCAGAAGGCTGAAGAAGAATAAAATACACGATCACAGAATCCTCCCTTTTTGACAGAATATACAGCAGCTTGCCGATCGGATCGGCCATCGCCATATTAATAAGACAGCTTTACGGGCAAAAAGGACTGGCGGGGTTGAAAAAAAATTTAAGGCGCGAACAACAATGATGTTTCCTCTTATCTAAAATTTCCGATTTGTTATCATATCGCTATCTTTAATAACCAAAACCAATCGCTTGTCGGCAAACCAATTCAACATAACCGATGTACAGCAGCGGCTCTATGCGGGCGATGAAGCCGCATTGAAAAGCCTGTATGTATATTACGGCAACCGGTTATTCCAGTTCGCGATGGCCTTGCTACGCTCGAAAGAGATGGCGGAGGAAGCAGTGAGCGATACCTTCCTGAAACTATGGCAAAAGCGGGAGCAACTGGGCCGCATCGAAAATTTGCCCTTCTATCTTTATGTGATGACAAAGAACAGTTGCCTGGATTACCTGCGCAAATTCGGCAACAGCAAAAACCTCAACCTCGACGATATCTCATTGCCTTTTTATAAAGTGGAAGCCACGCCGGAAGATCTGATGATCACCGCCGAGGTGCTGCAACAGATCAACAAGGCAGAAAACGAATTGCCGGTACGCTGCCGGCTTATTTTCAGGCTGGTAAAAGAAGACGGCCTGAAATACCGCGAAGTGGCCGAGCTGCTCCAGGTAAATATCAAAACCGTGGAAAACCAGATAGGCATCGCGCTGAAAAAAATACATGCCGCCGTAAATGTATTGTTGCCGAGGTCGCTGAAATAGCTTACTGAGCACGAACCTTATTGGCAATCGTATAGGTAAATATCTGGTATCCTTCGAGACGGAGGAATGTTTTGCCTTCAATATGTGCAGTATCGAAGGAGGCAGCCAGTTGCCGGAACGCATCCCCGAAATGATGCTGCTGAAAATAAGCTCCGGAAAAATCCGCCTCGGCGCTGAAAATGACGGATACCGGAAAAACCCGATTCCTTTTTTTGGCCGCTGCAGCCAGGGCCGTCATGCGCTCTCCGATATAGCTCCATTCTGGATTTTTTTGATAGTCATGTATCAATATACGGTCGCAATTGCCTATCAGCGAATCAGCCATCTCAAAAGGCTTTCCCTCCGGATTGGCAAACCAGCCTATATAGATTTCGGTCTTCACCGGCGAAGGTAAACTCCGCCCGCGTGCACGAATATGGCGAAGATGTGAAAGAAAGTCGTCGAAGGATGCCGCCTTGTTCCACCATTCCAGCTCGAGATTGAAATAATCGATCCTGTATTTCGGTTGATGATGACTGTTATATTGCACAAGCGTTTCCGTCGATTCCGGATCGTGCTCTATTACTGCTGTCACCTCCTTGATGCCGGAATGCCTGGCGCGGAAAATGAATGCCGCCAGGGCGCTGTCTTTACCCGCCTCTACCACGCGCGCCGCATCATACAGCGTAAGCACATTAAATCCTTCCTGCCGGCACCAGCGCAGCAGGCTGTCTTCGGCCGGCGCGTTCCCGATCACTTTCTCCAGTGCATCCACATATAATCCGCGGTAAACAGGATTTTGCCGGAGATGCGGCAAACCGGCCGTCATCATGAAAAAAAGCAATATGCAGATCGGTTTCATGCGGTCAAAATAAAATGAAAAAAGAATATGCCGGGGAAGAATATTTTTTTGAACAGCTTGGGGGTAAAGGATCCTTTTTTACGTCTTAGTAAGAAGATCAGCAAACGAATTGCGCTTATGGCTCCGGAAAAACTCTGGATTTTACTGGGAAAGAAAAAAAGCGGGGAAGCTTCGCCCGAAGAGCTTGCCGAACTGGAAAGCCTGCTGGCGGCTTGCGGCGACCAGGGCTTTGCCCATGAGATCGTAGACAAGGTTTGGGAAAAACCGCTTTCCACTGCGCCCGAGATGGCCATGGGCGCCCATGTATGGAACAATATCAGCGACGGCTTGCAAACCTCCGGCCGTAAACATACACTACTGCTGTTCCGTTTGCGGAAGCCCTGGGTTGCAGCAGCATCGGTCATTATCCTGGCCGGCCTGGCATGGTGGTGGATGAGTGCTGACAAAAGCAGCGAACACCCCATCGTTTTTTCGCAACCGCTTAAAAATAATGTGATCACCCAGCCGGGCTCCAAAACCAAGATCGAATTGCCCGACGGCACGCAGGTCTGGCTCAACGCCAGCAGCAGGCTCACCTACAGCAACGGCAATTTCGGATTGCAGGAACGCGACGTAACGCTTACCGGCGAAGCTTTTTTCGACGTGGTTAAAAATGAAAAAGTGCCTTTCATCATCCATACCCGGAACATCACGATCTCCGTAAAGGGAACGGCTTTCAATGTAAAGGCCTATCCCGGCGAAAAGACCGTGGAAACGGCACTGCTGCGCGGTTTGGTGGAAATCACCACAAAGCAGGATCCCGACCGCTGGATATTGCTGAAGCCTAATGAAAAGATCATCATACCGGTGCAGGATTCCGTGGCCGGCAAAGAACCCGTACGCGATGCCTCGGTGTACAGCATCACCCCTCTACACCAGGATAAAAAGAAAACCGTGGCAGAGACTGTATGGATGCAGCCAAGGCTGGAATTCGACAATGAATCGATGGAAGAGCTGGCGCCGCGCATGGAAAACTGGTTCAACATAAAGATCCATTTCCTCGACGAAAACATCAAGAGCAGGCGCTTTTCGGGCATCATTGAAAAAGAAAGCCTGCAGCAGACCATCGATTACCTGACGCTTACTTACCCGTTCCGTTACACCGTGAAAGCAAATGAATTGTGGATAGGCTCAAAATGATTATAAACCAAAATAACAGCGATATGATGGCTACAAAAACATAACAAAAGGGATGCTTGCGCATCCCTGCGAAAGTAAAATCGGGAACCGCAGTCTGGAAAACATGTATGGTTCCCTCTTTATCAACCTTTCATTTCAAAGTTATGCAAAAACGACAAGTTGGCAAGCCCTGCTTGATCAAGGGGGCTTTATTCAAGTGCATCGTTATTATGAAACTAACTGCGCTATTGTTGATTATCTCCACCTTTCAGTCATTCGCCAAAAGCTATTCTCAGGACCGGATCAATATTTCATTGCGCGATGTAAAGCTGAAATATGCCATCGGGTATATTCAGCAGAAAAGCAAATACCGGTTTATTTACAATGACGATATCATTCCCAAGAACCGCAAGGTAAGCATCAATGCCAGGGAGGCTACTATCGGCGAAGTGATGGACACGCTGTTGCAGGCCACCGGCCTGTTTTACCACATCATGGAGAATAATATCGTGGTCATTTCCTCACAGGCCGATCCCGGGCCTCAGGAAGTGCAGGTAACCGGAACCGTTAGATTGCACGGCAGCGACGGCTCCTATACTACCGCCGCCGGCGTAACGGTACAGGAAAAGGGAACCGGCAACGGCACCACTACCAGCGAAACCGGCGCATTTACCATTACCGTCCGCGCATTGCCTGCCGTGCTGCAGATATCCAGCGTCGGTTATGCATCTGCGGAAGTAACGGTGAAAAATGCAGGCCCGGTAAACATCACCCTCGAACCGGCCTCGGGCGAGCTGCAGAATATAGTGGTTACGGCGCTCGGCATTACCAGGCAGAAAAAAGCGCTGTCGTACGCCACCCAAACCATCAGGGGCAGCGATATCAGCGAAGCGCGCGAAGCCAATATCAGCAGCGCGATGGACGGCAAAGTGGCCGGCCTCACCATCAACAAGACCAATGCAGGGCCCGGCAGCTCGAACCGCATCATATTCCGCGGCAACCGCTCCATCACCGGCAATAACCAGCCCCTGATCGTGGTGGATGGCGTGCGCATCGACAATACCGCAAAAGCATTTACCGATGTAACCGGCAATATCGCGGGCACACGCGACAATGGCGACGGCATTTCAAATATCAATCCCGACGACGTGGAATCGATGACCGTGCTCACGGGAGCATCTGCAGCAGCCCTGTACGGATCGGATGCTTCCAACGGCGCCATCATCATCACCACCAAAAAAGGAAGGTCGGGACGAGGCATCGGCGTGCAGGTATCGAGCTCTGTTCTGCTGGAAAATCCCATGCTGCTGCCGAAATTCCAGAATGTGTACGGCCAGGGCGAAGGCGGCGCTTTCATCGCAAACAGCGATTATAGCTGGGGCGCCAAAATGGAAGGACAGCAGGTGACCGACTGGACAGGCAAAACACAGTCCCAAACGCCACAACCGGATAATGTGAAGGATTTTTTCCGCACCGGCACTTCCCTCATCAACAGCATTGCGCTTTCGGCTGGCGGCGACAAATCGCAGACCTATTTCTCGTATACTAATAACTACAGCTCGGGCATCTTACCGAACAACTATTATAAACGGAACAACCTGAACCTGCGCGAAAACCTTCAGCTCACGGATAAACTTTCCATCGACGCCAAGGCCAATTACCTGTTGGAAGAAGTAGAGAACAGGCCGATGGCCGGCGCAGGAAACCATGCGGTATCGACCTTATATGCGATGCCGCGCAGCCTGCGTTTGAGCGATATCAAAAATTTTGAAAGCATCGACCCGTCCGATCTGTCGGTAAAGCAAAACTATTGGGCAAGCCTTACGCCTGCTTATCAGAACCCGTACTGGAGCGTATACCGCAACCTCTACAAACGCACGCGCAACCGCTTCATCGGGCTCGTTTCCGTCAAATACCAGCTCACTCCCGAGCTGAGCATACAGGGCCGCAGCAGCCTCGATTACTATACCGACCTCGGCGAGGAAAAAGATTACAGTGGCTCCACCTGGATCGACTATGCCGGCAAAGGCAATTATATCATCAATAAAGAATCGAACCGGCAATTCAATAACGATGTGCTGTTGAATTACAATAAGCGTTTCAATGATTCATGGAGCCTGAACGTGAATGCAGGCGCCAGCATTGAACAATTCAATTTTGAATCCACCAATTCGAATGTCCAGGGGATCACCATCGCCAACTTTTTTTCACTGGCCAAC
>CAYYZJ010000432.1:0-8566 GCA_964475615.1 uncultured Flavitalea sp.
TAAATTTGTCTCATCCCGGCATGCGTTATATACAACTCATCCTTCGCCCGCGTAAGCCCCACATAAAACAGCCTTCTCTCCTCTTCCAGATCGCCTCTTCCGGAGGGAATAATGCCTTCTTCCGCACCGGAAATAAACACAACTGGAAACTCGAGCCCTTTGGCAGCGTGAAAAGTAAGCAGGTGAATGCCATAAGCGTGCTGCCGGCCTGCATCGGTATACAGATTCAACGTAGTGTCTTGCAAGAAATGCTGAACATTGGATTGCGCTTCACCGGCCAGGGTAAGGATGGTTTCTTTTTTCAATAACTGGTCATCGGTAAGTTTATGATCGGGGAGATATTGGTTCAGTATTTCCTGAACCAAGCCTCTTACACCACTTTTATCAATCAACGCCGGCATTTCATCATAAAATCTTTTCCATTGCAGAAAAGCAGTCTTCGATTGTTGACTTATCGAAGCGGGCATGGCATCGCGCCAGTCGAGATTGTTTTCATGCAGCCAGGAAAGCCAGGCCCTGATCTCCCTTTTTTCCCAATTCAGTCCGTTTTGCAGGATGCCGTACAGGGCAATGGCATCCTGCCGGCGGAGATGGATCTTTAATATATCAGCGATCAGGGAAAAAGGTTTCTGATTTAAAAATGCAGAACCATCTGCCAGGTGAACAGGTATGTTCGATTTTTTTAAATGCATCAGCAGCTCACGGCCTACTGCATGGGTGCGGAATAAAACAGCGATATCTGAAAAAACATAATTGCCTTGATGATGCGGCCCGCCGGTAAGCAAATGAAAGCCGCCCACCTGTTTTTCTATTTCCTGAATAATATACGCCGCCTCGGATGCCGCGTCCCTGGCTTCATAGCGCCTGATCCTGATTCCGGTGGGCCTGGTGGCCTCCAACTGCAGACCGCTTTTCAATGTATTATGATCGATTACATGGCTTGCTGCATTGAGTATAGTGGCAGATGAACGGTAATTCCTGACCAGACTGATGATCCTTGCATCAAAATCATCCGTGAACCGGAAGAAAAGCTTCAGGTCGGAACCTCTGAACCCATAGATGGACTGATCGGGATCGCCGATAGCCAGTATATTTTTACCGGTTCCCAGCAATTGCAGGAACTCGTATTGAAAGGCATTGATATCCTGGAACTCATCTACCGCAATGGCCTTGATGGCGGCCCTGGCTTTTTCGAGCCATTCAGGTTCCTGCCTCCATAGCTGAAGAAGCTGGTTCAATATATCCGATAAATCAACTGCTCCCTGCCGCCGCACATATTCACGATAAGGCTTTGCATAAGCATGGATATTGTCAAATCCTGTTTCATCATTCAGTTCAAACAGCTTCGATAACGCCTCGCATAAGCGTTTACTGTCTGCTTCACTCAATTCAGGAAATAAAAAGCCAATCACCGAAAGCCGGTTCTCTTCATCATAAACAGTTTGCCATTCCGGGAAACGCTCCAGCAGCATCCGATAGGCAATGGCATGAAAAGTTCCCAGCCGCATGCCGTTCAGTTGCTCGCCCAAGGCATTGACCAGCCTGGCCTCCACTTCATGCGCAGCCCGGTTTGTAAATGTAATGGCCAGTATCTCCGAAGCCTGTGCCTGCTGCGATACTATCTGGTTCAGCATCCATTGAATGAGCGTGCTTGTTTTTCCCGTACCCGGGCCGGCCTTCACCAGCACCGCGCCGGAAACGGCTTGCTTTACCTGCAATTGGGCATCGTTCAGTTGTGCAGCCATCACCCGGTCGTCGGGAAAGGCGGCTTCATGCTCTTGCAGGTTTGAGCTCTTTGCCTTCCTGGCCTGCATGGGCTACACGGCATCGCCGAATATATGGAGCTGCCCCGAAAGCTGCTTTAATTCTCCTTCATTGAAAATTTTGATCACTCCATATAAACCATCATAGCCCGACACCGGCTTCACTTCCTGGTTCCGCATCCGCCTGATGGCTTCGGCCAGTATCGGGCCCGACTGTTTTTGTATATCTTCCACCGGCGCTTCATTAAGCAGATTGAACTCATTGCCGAAAGCAGATATGGATTGCTGAAAGGCCTGCGTCATCGCCTTGCTGGCAACGCCTGCACCATTGATCTCGGCCAGTATTTCGGGCAAGGGAATAATATATTTGAACCCGGCTGCTCCTTCCGGCTGCTGAGGCGCTTTTCGGTCAACCAGCTTTTCCACCCGGTGCAATACGCCGATGGTGAGCGGCTGCCCGCACTGGGGACAGATATTATTATACCGTGCAGATTCCTCCGGCTCTAATGACACTCCGCAGTTGCGGTGACCATCATGATGGTATTTCCCTTCTTCCGGAAAAAACTCATAAGTGCCCATGAAGCCATCGCCGGTCTTCAAGGCATTGAATAAACCGTCGTAGCTTCTTTCGGTATCGAATACATTAGCTTCCCGGCCCAGCTTCTGCGGAGAATGGGCATCTGAATTCGAGATCAGGGTGAACCGGTCGAGCGCGCTCCATTTCCAGTTCATGGCGGGATCGGAAGATAGTCCCGTTTCAATGGCGAATATATGAGGCGAAAGATCGCGGAAGCATTCATCAACACTGTCATATCCGCCCTTCGATCCCAATGTGGAAAACCAGGGCGTCCACACATGCGCCGGAACAAGATAGGCGCGGTCTGAAGCTTTCAGCACGATCTCCAGCAAATCCCGCGAGGGCAATCCCAGTATAGGGCGGCCGTCCGATGAGAGGTTGCCTATCGTCGACAGCTTTGCATTGATCCGGGCCACAGTCTCAAAATCAGGCGCATATACCAGGTTATGGTTCTTTCTTACCTTGTCGCCGTATTTATAAATGGAGCTGATCTCTGTGGTAAGGCAAAAACGGACATCCGAATCCTGCACCTTCATGCCGGGCATGGCGGCTGCAGCGGGAGGATTTTTCAGGCGGAATAATCCATTGCCTTCCGGTTCCAGCTTTTCGCGGAGCTCTTTGAACCAAAGGGGATGGGTAAAATCGCCCGTTCCCACTACATGAATCCCTTTTATGCGGGCCCATTGGTATAAGGATTCCAGGTTGAGGTCTTTGCTGGTAGCCCTGGAATAATGTGAATGCACATGCAGATCGGCTATATAAAGCATAATTTAATTACCCGCGACAACGCGTATTTCAAAACAATTTATCAATTTCGTAGCATACAACAATAATAAGTATTAAGCCAAATTCAGTAGTGAACAGTAATGAAGCAGACAAGGTTCGGTAACTGTGTATATATCCTGAAAACCGGAAAGAATGTGTTTAAAATCGGCAAAACGCAGGACTTGCAAAAGCGGCTGGCATCTTACCATACCCATCTCCCGGTGGCATTTCGCGTAATCAGGCAGTACGAAGCAGTGAATATGAAAGAGCTGGAAGAAACCCTGCATATCGTGTTCCAGCACAAACGCCTCAAGGGCGAATGGTTTACCCTGAGCAATGACGACCTGCTGATCTGTGATAATATCGCCCGCAATTATGTTTTTAGCGGCCTTCAAAAGCAGGTGCGGAAATATCCCGACATCCAATATAGCGATGAGCCGCTGCTGCAGGTAATGGAAGCCAATGAAAAATACCTGCGGGATTATTCCAGAATAGCGGATGATGTTAAAATGGGGCTCTCCACCGAAGAGATCATGGAATTGTATGAAGGCGAGGTAAGCAAGCTAACCATAGAAACGGTAAGGAGGCTGCTGAAATATCAAACCCCCAATTCCGAATTTCTCAGCAAATGGCTTTGTGTGGTCAATGACCTGAGCGCCGGCATGAGCGAAAAAAAGATACTCGAAAAATACAAAGACCAGATAAGCCGCACCACAGTGAGGATGATCAAGAGAATATTGCGCAACCAGCTATATTGAACGCATGCCCCCGATCCGAAAAAAATTATATTTTAGCGCCTACTTGACGCCGAAATTAAATCCGCATTCCCGCAGTTTTAAAACATCCATAAACCGAAATCATGAGCAGGTTCCTGGCCTTTCTGTTTTTTACCGTATGCAGCAGCATTGCCTTCGCCCAAAATGCCAAACAACCTGCGGATAAGGTCGATCCCGAAGTGGTATTACCCGTATTGATCCGCGGGCCCTATCTGCAAAATGCTTCTCCAAACAGTATGCTGATCCGGTGGAGAACAGATGCCCTTATGCGCAGCAGGGTCAGGTACGGAACCGACCCCAGTGCACTGAACCAGGTTGCAGACGACACTGCGCTGGTAACCGAGCATAAAGTATTATTAAACAAACTCGAGCCTTTAACCAAATATTACTATTCCATCGGCGATATCAAATACACGATCCAGGGAGATTCAAACAATTATTTCCTCACATTGCCTTCGCCGGGAGCGGCAGGCACGTACCGGATCGCCGCTTTTGGCGATTGCGGCAATAATTCCGTCAACCAACGTAATGTGAGGGATCAGGTGATCCGCTATCTCGGCAATCATTACCTGAATGCATGGATCCTGCTCGGCGACAATACCTATCCCGATGGAACGGATGCAGAATTCCAGGCGAACTTTTTCAACATCTATAAAGATCGTCTCCTGAAAAATTTCCCGCTCTTCCCGGCGCCCGGAAATCATGATTATCACGATATCGAGTTTTCAGCAGCCCTTGCCCAGCAAACGCATGCCATCGCCTACTATCAAAATTTCAGCATGCCGGTAAACGGAGAATCCGGCGGCATTCCTTCCCATAACCAGGCTTATTATTCATTCGATATCGGCAATGCCCATTTTCTTTCCCTGGATTCTTACGGCAAGGAAAATGGCGCCAGGCTTTACGACACGCTGGGCCCGCAGGTGGAATGGATAAAAAAAGATCTCGAAGCGGCACAGCATGCCGGATGGATCATTGCTTACTGGCATCATCCGCCGTTCACCATGGGCTCCCACAACGGGGATACCGAAGATGAGCTGGTCAAGATCAGGGAAAACTTCATACCCATTCTCGAACGGTATGGGGTTGACCTGGTATTGTGCGGCCACAGCCACGATTACGAACGCTCCGGGATGATGAACGGATATTATGGCAAAGAAAATGAATTCGACAGTGCGCGGTACGTGCTGGGTAGTAACAGCCATCTGTATACGAAGAAGGGATTGCGTTCAAAAGGCACTATCTACGTGGTAAGCGGCTCTGCTGGCAAACTGGGCGGCATGCAATCCAGCTTTCCGCACAACGCCATGTATTATTCGGATGCTGTGCATGGCGGCGCTTCCCTGCTTGAGATTTCAGGAGATAAACTGGATTTCAAATGGATCTGCGCCGACGGCATCATCCGGGATCAATTCAGCATAATAAAAAAGTGACCGGTAAGTCCATTGTAATTATTGCGATGCTGATCGCCCCGGGAATGGCTTTCTTCACCTATTCCAATCCATCCTCGGGCAAGGCAGACCGGCTGATCGGGTATTTCAGGAAAGAATCTCTTGAATTCAGCCAGTCGGCTGAAAATCTTTACCAGGCCATCGGATCGATAGACAGTACAAAGGAAAGCACCATCGCAGCGGCAAAGGATGCCTTGCGCAATTGTCGCCTCCATTATAAAAGAATCGCATTCTTCCTCGAATATTTTTTTCCCAACCAGGCAAAAGTCTACAACGCTCCTGCAAAATATGAAATTGAAGAACCGTTCATGGAATACGAGGAGCCTCAGGGCCTGCAGCAGATCGAATCGCTGCTTTTTGTCGCCCATCCTGCACAGAATAAAAAACAATTGTCAGAATTGACAACCGTGATCCTGGAATCCGCGAATGACCTGGATGCGCTCTTATTTCAGTTCACCTGCACCGGTCAGCAGGTGCTGGAAAGCCTGCATATAGAGCTGATCCGCATCATGAGCCTGTATATTGCGGGATATGATGCACCCCTGTTAAAAAGCGGAATACCGGAATCGGAACAATCGATGGAATCGCTTTTAACGGCCTTTGTTATTTATTCAGATAACAGGGAAGCCGCATGCATTCATCTGTTCAATAAAGCCATTCAATATTTAAAGAACCATCCCGATTTTGATTCATTCAACAGGCTGGCCTTTTTATCTCAATACGCACTTCCGCTCGAGCGCGCGCTGAACATATACGCAAGAAAAAAAGGGCTGGTCAGTTCATCCATCTATAACCTCGATTATACTGCCCCGGATCTGCTGCATGGAGAAGTGAAACCGCTGATACCAAAGGAAAACAAGCTGGCGGCCCGATTGGGGAAAAAACTTTTTTCCGAGAAAATGCTTTCCGGTAACGGCACAAGATCATGCGCCAGTTGCCATCAGCCTGATAAGTTTTATACCGACCGGCTTATCCGCAATTTTTCGATCGACAGCAGTGCCAGGCTGAGCAGGAATACGCCTTCATTGTTATATGCCGCTTATCAATCCAGCCAATTCTGGGACGGAAGAGTGAAAACGATCAGCGAGCAGATAAAGGATGTTATCGAAAGCCCTCTGGAGATGAACGGATCGGTTGCGGCAGTGGAAAGAAAGCTCAATGAACAACCGGTCTATAAAAAACTTTTTCGCAACGCGTTTAACCTGGACAGCATTACCATCAACGAGATCGCCCGGGCGCTCAGCGCTTATCTGAAGCAATTATCCTTTTTCAATTCTGCATTCGATAACTATTTCCAGGGAGATCATCGATCCCTGACGCCTGCGCAGCAAAAGGGATTCAACCTGTTCATGGGCAAAGCGCAATGCGGAACCTGTCATTTCATTCCGCTATTCAATGGAACCACTCCCCCGCTCTACACTAAAACCGAATTTGAAGTATTGGGAGTTCCCGCCGGCATTCATGGATCTGTGGAAGACAGCGATGAAGGCAGGTATGCCTATTTCCCCGTACAGGCATATCGGGGAGCGTTTAAAACGCCAACCCTGAGAAACGTTTCCCAAACAGCTCCCTATATGCACAACGGCGTATATCCATCACTGAAAGCCGTGCTGGATTTCTATAACCGGGGCGGAGGGGCCGGACTGGGATTGCCGGTCAGCAACCAAACCCTGCCCTCCAACCCTTTAAGACTGACCGCCAAAGAAATGAAAGACATCGTACTCTTCCTGAACGCCCTCAGCGATCGCCCGGTGAAATAAGTTTTCCGCCATCTTCAAAAAGAAAACAAAATCGGTTTATATGTTGCGCAGCCATTACGGGCATTATGAAAACAGGTTTGCCGATAGTTATCTTACTATTTTCCACGCAGTTTCTTTCAGCCCAGGAAAGGAACCTGGACTATTATATTCAGCAGGCCATCGGCAATAGCCCGCTGTTGAAAGATTACCGGAACCAGGCACAGATCAACCGGATCGACAGCCAGCTTATCCGGGCAGCATACCGGCCGCAGGTAAACGGGATCAGCAATGATTTTTATGCCCCGGTCATCAATGGATATGGATACGACAATGCCATCACCAACGGCGGCCAGTTGAGCGCCGTGGTCGGCGTTAGCCAGGCGCTGATCAGCAAAAAATATTTGAATGCACAATTTGAAACGTTAAATATCCAGTACAAAGACATTGAAAACAGCGCCAGGATCTCCGAACAGGATCTTAAACGAACGGTCACTGCCCAGTACATAACCGCTTATGGCGATATGCAGCAGCTCCATTTTGCCCGGGAAGTAAACGAACTGCTGAAAAAAGAAGAAGCCTTGCTGAAATCACTGACCGAACAAAACGTATACCGCCAAACGGATTATCTAACGTTCCTGGTTACCCGGCAGCAGCAGGAGCTTTCCATAAAACAACTCACCATTCAGTTCCAGAACGATTATGCCACGCTCAATTATCTCAGCGGCATTGTGGATACTTCAATGGCTGTATTGGCCGAGCCCGGCATCGCATTGAACACCTTGCCCGATATTTCGCAATCGGTTTTTTTCCGCAAGTTCGCGCTCGACAGCCTGCAGCTTAGCAACAGCCGGGCATTGGTCGGCTACAGCTATAAACCCAGGATCAGTTTATTTGCTGATGCAGGATATAATTCCACCCTGGCCTACCAGGCTTATAAAAATTTCGGAACCGGCTTCGGCATCAATATCGCCGTGCCGATCTATGACGGTGGACAAAAGAAAATGCAGTACAGCAGGATTGCCGTGGAAGAGCGCACCAGGCTGGGATATAAAGATTTTTTTCAATCGCAGTACAGCCAGCAGATCGCGCAGTTGATGCAGCAGTTGAGGGCCACAGGAGAACTGATCGGGCAGATCGATCACCAGCTCAGGTATGCACAGGGACTGATCAACGTAAATATAAAACTATTGCAAACCGGCGACGCCAGGATAGCAGACCTGGTGATCGCCATAAACAATTACCTGGCGGCCAGGAATCTACTCACGCAGAATAATGTGGGGAGACTGCAGATCATCAACCAGATCAATTACTGGAGCAGATAAATTTTTTCAAGAATGAAGCGACACATATTTTTATTGGCGGAACTAATCGCTGCTTTTTCCTGTAACCAGGCTGCAGATAGATCCGAGGCTCCTGCAGAAGCCGTTCAAACACCTGTTGCCATAACGGACATAAGCACGGCCCCGCTGGCCGAATATATCGAGCTCAATGCCAG
>CAYYZJ010000433.1:0-11140 GCA_964475615.1 uncultured Flavitalea sp.
AATATCCGGGGGCTGATCATGCTGGCCTGGGGTTTTGGGGTGATCAGCACGGCCGACAGTGTTTTCCGCTTCTGGCTGCAGAAAAAAATCGGGGACGTGCATCCGCTGATAACGGCTTTCGGAGTGATCCTGGGATTGAATTTATTCGGGTTCATCGGACTGATATTCGGCCCCATCCTCATTTCCCTGTTCATACTGATGATAAGGATTTATATCAACGAGTTCAGTGTGAACAAGATCACGTAATGCAAGGCCGTCCGGTTGTTAAACAAAGTTTAAAAAAGCAGGCATCACGGCTGTTCGTATTATGCCTAGTAAAAATACCAGACAATAAATCTTATTTTTGCTCTATTTTCAGGGGCAGCACAATAAAAAATCTGCCTTGGGGAATTGAATTTTGAATAATATTTTTAAATGTTAACCCGTTAACTAATAGAGTATTTTTGAAATGAACCCTAATATGAGAAGCAGATTTAATCCTGTACCCGTCATCGGTCTGATCCTCTTTTTGGCTCCTGTTGCATTGCAGGCGCGCACCCGTCCATCCAAAGCTCATAGAACGCATTCAGTAAAAACAGTTCGTTCGGCTGTTGTTGCCAAAACATTTTCCGCGGCATTTGAAGAAGAAGCAATGGCCTTGTACGATGAGATCAATCTGGCCGAGCTTGGCCTTGCCAAAAAAGCATTTGAATACGCATATAAAGGATATACCTATTTATTGGAACATCATTTGCTGGATCGCAATATCCTTTCCATCTGCGATTTCAGCCAGTCTTCCCGAAGCAAGCGTCTTTATGTGATCGACATGGATCAGCGGAAAGTGATCATCAATACTTATGTAGCTCATGGACGCAATTCGGGTTCCGAATTTGCACGGTCATTTTCCAATAATCCCAAATCGCATAAAAGCAGTCTCGGGTTTTATATAACAGAGCACACTTATTATGGTGATCATGGATTATCGCTGAGGATACGCGGCCTCGAAAAGGGATTCAACGACAGGGCGCTCAGCCGCAATATTGTAGTGCACGGCTCCCAATATGTAGGCCCCGATTTTTTGGAAGACAATCCATTTACCGGAAGAAGCTATGGATGCCCTGCAGTGCCTGCTTCCGAATCTGATGAACTCATCGATACCATTAAAGATGGTTCCTGTTTGTTCATCTATCATCCCACGCAGAAATACATCGCCCGGTCCAAAATACTCAACAGTTAGCGCGGACACGTACACTTCAGATGGTTTGAAGGTGAAAAAGCTCAATATAGGTTCGTACCCTATGGTTGGGCTTTTCTTTTAGAACTGCCAGGCGATAAATTGAGTGAGTGCGCCGATGAGCAGACCGGAGTATATTTCAAAGGAAGAATGATCGGAAACGATGAGGCGTGAAGTGCATACGAGGCCGGCTGCCAGCACTGCGCCCGACAAATATAAACCCGAAGCATAGGGATCCGTAAACGAGAACAGCAGCCCGAACACCAGGAGCCCGCCCATGGCAATGGCATGCATGCTGATCTTGAAAAAAATATTGCAAAGCCAGCCTCCGCATACAGCCAGGAATGCGCCGAGCATAAAGTGCACGGTCATATCGGGATTCTCAGGCTGGTTTTCGAACACATACCAGATCCAGAAATAGTAGATCATGACCATGACATAAGGAATGATGCGGTCCCTGCTGCTCTTCATCTGCACCGACCGGACGAATTTCAGGCGCCAGGCCAGGAAAACGGAAAACAGCGGAAGAAAAACGGTAGTAAAAAAAACAGAGATCATCTTGAACAGCTTCTCCCGCCGGTCGAGCTCTGAAAACAGCAATGGATGCACGAAGAGAAGCAAGGCCATGACATAGCTTACGATGAGCAGCGGATGAAAAACAACAGAGATCAGATGAGCAAAAAAACGCATCACAGCGGGATATTGATGCCGCCGCCTCGAAGCGCCTGCATGGATATGCGGAGTATTGATCATAATTCTTTTCTGAGCCTGGCCACCGGAATATTGAGCTGCTCCCTGTACTTGGCCACCGTACGGCGGGCGATATTGTATCCTTTTTCCTGCAACAGCTCGGTAAGCCTCTCATCGCTCAGCGGCTTTTTTTTGCTTTCTCCTTCGATCAGGTCGCTCAGGATCTTCTTTACTTCGCGCGTGGATACTTCCTCGCCGCTGTCGGTGCTCAATGATTCGCTGAAAAAGAATTTAAGCCGGTAGGTTCCGAACTCTGTCTGTACAAATTTGCTGTTGGCCACACGGCTTACGGTGGAGATATCCAGTCCCGTCCTTTCTGCAATATCTTTAAGGATCATGGGCTTTAACATGGTCTCATCGCCGGTGAGGAAAAATTCGTGCTGGTAATCCATGATGGTCTGCATGGTGCTCAACAGGGTTTGCTGTCTTTGCTTGATGGCATCGATAAACCATTTGGCGGCGTCTATTTTTTGTTTGATGAACAGTATCGCTTCTTTCTGGCGCTTGTCCTTCTTGGTTCCCCTTTCATAATCCCTGAGCATTTCGCGATATCCTTCGCTGATGCGCAGATCGGGTGCATTGCGCGAATTGAGGGTAAGCTCCAGGTTGCCGTTATTGTTGAAGATGAAAAAATCCGGCACTACATAGCTCTCGGCCTTGTTCGTTTCGCTGATATTGCCTCCTGGCTTTGGATTCAGCTTGATGATCTGCCTGATTACGTCCTTGAACTGCTCATCGTCGAGGTTAAGTCCGCGCTGGATCTTATCGTAATGCTTTTTGGTGAACTCCTCGAAATAATAGGTCAGCACTTCGATGGCGATCTCCACTGTTTTTCCTTCCGATTTCTTGCGCTGCAATTGAAGGAGCAGGCATTCCTGCAGGTCGCGGGCGCCAACGCCGGGCGGATCGAACTGCTGGATCTTTTTGATCAGCTCTTCAACTTCCTGCTCATTGGTGTCAATATTTTGGCGAAAGGCAAGATCATCCACAATGGATGAGGTCTCTCTCCGCAGGTACCCGTCGTCATCGATGCTGCCGGTGATCTGTTCTGCAATCCTGCGCGACCGCTCATCGAGGGAAAGCATGCCCAACTGGTCGAGCAGCATTTCATGAAAAGAGGTCTCTACTTTATGCGGAATGGTCTTCTGTTCATCCATTTCCGGATAATTCTCATCCCTGAGCTTATAATCGGAAACATCGTCGTCGTACTCATTGACGTAATCGCTGAGATCGATGTTCTCATATTCTTCCTCATTGCCCTCTGTTTCGAATTCGTCGTTATCCTCCGATTCAAATTCGTCCTTGGATTCCTCGGTAAGTCCATCATCATGATCTTCTTCGGCTACTTCCAGAGCAGGATTTTCTTCCAGTTCCTCTTTGATCCGTTCTTCCAGATTGGCAGTAGGCACCTGCAGCAGCTTCATGAGCTGAATTTGCTGAGGCGATAGTTTCTGTAATAATTTCTGCTGTAATGATTGACTTAATGCCATGTCAAACGGGGTTTTTCCTGGGTCGATCTGGAAATTTTTTTTAAAAATCGGCCCCATCCACAAAAATCGAGCCGTAAATTTACGTACAAATATGAAAAAACGCAGCAAACGAAAAATTTGCTTTATTGTTGCCTTGGGCTGTATTCTGTTTTCTGCTGAAAGCAAAGCCCAGACTTCATTGCAGCCTGAACGACTTTTTAAGTCCCGGGCTGCGGGCAAAACCGGCTACTGGTTTCAGCAGGGAGCTTTTCAAATGGATTCACTCAAAATCCGGCAACAGGAAGCTTTGCATGCTGTGCAGGCTATGATTAGGGCTGATTTTTATACTCAGCAGCTTGGATTTTTTTGCAAGAAAGAATGGCAGCTTGAAAAGACCATCCATCTCCCTTTGCGTTTTAGGTTGGGATCGCTAGAATATTGTAATTATCTGGAAGGAAAAAATAGAGATCGGCGATCACAATGAGACTTTCAGTCTGCTCAACACTTTTTTAGCAGCAGCCGCCAGTTTCCTGCCTTTTTCAGCAGCCTGTTCTTCTGTCCAGGTTAAGCTGATCGACGTGGAGATGCAGCGGCTCATCACGGCATCGCTTGCTGCATAGGAAGTTTGTCCGAATGCCAGCAGTGCCCGTTGCTGCTCTTCATGCAGATGATACAGGGAGATGGCATTTTTCAGATGATCCCATTTGCGGATATAGTGCCAGTTGTGATCGTACCAATAAAAATTTCCGGCAGCGATGCCTTGTTCCTTCAATTCATTCATGAGCGCCCAGGTAAGCTCTTCTGTTGGCAGGAACCAGCTCAGGAAAGTGCAGCTATCGCCGGCCGGGTCGGGAATGCGGCGGAAGCCGATCCCGGGAATTTGTTCCAGCAGACTTTTGAGCTGATGGTGGTTTTTTTTCTGAATGGCCAGGAACTGGTCGAGCTTGCGGAACTGCGCCAGTCCAACGGCGGCATGCAGCTCGGAGATCCGGAAATTATATCCTATAAACGGATGCTGCTCTGCTCCCCGGTCGGCCAGCTTGTGATCGTGACCATGATCGGAAAAGCCATCGCTTTTGATATAAATATTTTCATCATTGGTCAGCACGGCTCCGCCTTCGGCACAGGTAACGGTCTTTACAAAATCGAATGAAAGCGCACCGGCATTGCCGATGGTACCAAGGTATCTTCCTTTATAGGTGGCGCCTATGCTCTGGCAGGCATCTTCCAGCAAAAGCAGGTTGTGTTCTTTGCAGATCTGAAGGAGTGCATCCATATCGGCCATGGCCCCGCACATGTGCACCGGCATGATGCATTTGGTTTTTGAATTAACCGCCCTGCGCACGGCATCAGGACTTAGCGTAAGCGTATCATCGACATCAACGAGAACAGGAATGGCGCCCACGCTCAATACGGCTTCAAAGCTGGCCACGAAAGTGAAAGTGGGCATGATCACTTCATCGCCCGCGCCAATTCCCAATGCGCTCAATGCAGTGGTCAGTGCAGCAGTGCCGCTGGAAACAAGATGGGCATGGCTGCATCCGAACTTTTTGCAGATGGCGGCTTCCAGCTCCCTGGATTTCCAGATGCCCTTTCTGGCGGCATCGAACCCATAGCGCATAAGGATGCCCGTTGCCAATACATCGTTCACTTCCCTGCGCTCTTCGTCGCCGAATAATTCAAAACCTGGCATGAGATTGATTTGGGCAAAGTTAGGGAAAATGGGGATGCGGGATGCGAGATACGGGATGCGAGATGCGGGGAACGGAATGTGAGATATGAGATGTGGGATTTTTTTATATCAAAAATTTTTGTAAGAACAATGTTAAAATATTATCGTAAAACATTTGCATATTCTTAAAGAAAATCGGCTTGGCAGGCACGCTTGTTGATTTATTAGCATGGTCAATTATTTTCTAACTTAAACGAGAAGTTATGAGAACAACTGAGTTTAGAACAAAAGCTGTGAGAACAAAAAAAACAAAGAATGCGCCTACGAAAGCATTTGATCTTACGGTGGACAATACTCCTGTGGAAGTAATAGCAACTCCATTTGTATTTAATGAAGAAACCCGTTTCAGGGTAAGCTATAACGGAAGTCCGGTGCATATTTTTGCATGGGATTCATCCCTGCATAAACTCGCAGCGATCGACGACAATGCGGAAATGATTCCGGACAGTATCGAAAATGCCATTGCAGAAAAATTGCAGCGCATGGCTGCATAGTTTTTAGTGATTTGTTTTTTTAATGAGGCCCGGGCACTATGTCCGGGCTTTTTGTCAGCAGCTCTTCCAGCTTCAATGCATTCTCGATCGCATAGCCGTAAAAATCATTATTGAAAAATATCCATAACTCATGCCCTTGCTTCGCCCATTTGTTAAATAGCCTGGCAAATGCTGCCAGTGCGGAATCCGGATATTTTGAATTGAAGAGCGTAGTGGGCCCATGAAAACGGAAGTATATGTTTTTTGCCGTGATGTGTTCTCCATAAGGAAAATGATTTCCGGAATGAGAGATCACAAAGGAGATCCGGTATTTTGTCATCAGCCCGAGGCTATCGGGTTCGAGCCAGCTATCGTGCCTTCCTTCCAGGGCGAACTCGTAATTGCTGTAAGATGTGTTCAGCAGCTTAAACAAATGATCCGCTGTATCATGATCGAATTTCAGGGATGGCGGCAACTGGATAAGCACAGGGCCCATTTTCGGCTGCATGGGAGCAAATACATCGAAGAACCGCTCCAGGGTTTCTTCAGGTTCTTTCAGTTTTTTGATATGGGTAAGATAGCGGCTCATCTTGGGACAGAATAAAAAACCGGCTGGTGTTTTTTTTACCCATGATTCCACAGTCTGCTTTCGTGGAAGATGATAGAAGCTGCTGTTGATCTCTGTAACTTTAAATGTGCGGGCGTAAAAAGAAAGCCAGTCGGTGCTTTTAAGCTCTTTGGGATAAAAGATCTCTTTCCAGTCCTGATAACTCCAGCCCGATGTGCCGATATGGATCTTTGCTTTTCCCATATCATCAATAAACCAATTCACGGGCCACGCGGTTGCAGTTAGCATAATTTTTGATGACATAAACAGGAGAAGAGGTTTTGAGCAAAAGGATATTATGTTGAAAAAAGTATCTTATGCCGACAATTTTTCATCCTGCGGTTATTGCTGCATTGCTTGCTTTTGCTATTCCCACCGGCAATCATAAGATGCCTTCCCAACTTAACAAGGACGACAGCAGCATCAATGGCGAATGGTTCCTGGTTCCCGTATTGCCTTCGGATGTTGCGGGCGGTAAGGTTCCCAGCATCCGGTTCGATGTGAGCAAAGGTATCTTCAGCGGCAATACAGGCTGCAACAGCATGAGGGGAACTTTCAGGAAAACCGATTCCAGCATCACCTTCAGCGATCAGATCATTACCACCAAAATGGCCTGCATCGGTTATAATGAATCCGCTTTTTTAAAAAACCTGCTTCGCACCAATCGTTACAAGATCGAAAAGGGCGAGCTGATCCTGCTTTTTGATGCAACAGAATTATCGCGGTGGACGAGAAAGGCCGTGAAGCCCAAAGTGAAATCCGATACCGTATAATTTTCCGGATTTCAGTAACTTTACCTCTATCAAAACCCTTTGCTATGTCCCTGCTGAACAATAACAACAAAAAGAAGAAGAACAATAAAGGCGGCGCCCAATCAACCAAAACGGGATTCAATGCGCCCAAACTGAAAACCAACTCCAAGGGAGTAACCAAACAAACCCGGCTTACCGGAGGCTCGCAAAGAGGGTCCTAGCGCAATTCATCTTCAATAAAAAGAATTGGCTTTCAGTCAACCCATCGGTCATCCTTTTCTTAACTTCGCGGTATGATCGATTATTTAGCAGGACTGAATGAACAGCAGAAAAAAGCGGTGCTCCATATCGACGGCCCGCTGATGATCGTGGCAGGAGCCGGCAGCGGCAAGACCAAGGTGCTTACCACCCGCATCGCCCATCTCATGGCCAATGGAGTAGATGCATTCAATATACTTGCCCTTACGTTCACCAACAAGGCAGCCCGGGAAATGAAGGAGAGGGTGGAAAAGATCCTCGGCAATAACGAGGCACGCAATCTTTATATCGGCACTTTTCATAGTGTATTTGCCAGGATCCTGCGCGCCGACGCACCCAAGCTCGGCTATCCTCATAATTTCACCATCTATGATACCGACGACGCCAAAAGTGTAGTGAAGACCGTAGTGAATGAGCTGAACCTCGACGACAAGCATTATAAACCCAACGTGGTGTATAACCGGATATCGCAGGCAAAGAACAGCCTGGTAGGCCCTGCTGAATATGCCAATGACTATTACATCCAGCAGGAAGATATGCGCAGCAACCGCCCGGCCATTGCGCAGATCTATGATGCCTATGTAAAGCGCTGCTTCAAGAACGGCGCCATGGATTTCGATGACCTGCTCCTGAAATTTTATGAGCTGTTGAAGCATTTTCCGGAAAGCCTGCATAAATACCAGCATAAATTCAAATACATCCTCATCGATGAATTCCAGGATACCAACCCGGCCCAGTATGAGATCATCAAATTACTGGGAGCAGTATATGAAAATGTTTGCGTGGTGGGCGATGATGCACAGAGCATCTACAGTTTCCGCGGGGCAACCATTGAGAACATCCTGCAATTCCAGAAAGACTATGAGGATGTGGCCATCATCAAGCTGGAACAGAACTACCGAAGCACCCAAAGCATATTGAATGTGGCCAATGAGGTGATCCGCAATAACAAGGGACAGATACCCAAAAACCTCTGGACGGAAAATATGGTCGGCGAAAAGATAAGACTGGTAAGGACCATGACCGATAATGACGAAGGCAAGTTCGTGGCCGATACCATTCAGGAGCAAAAGCTCCGCAATCATTTTTCCAACCGCGATTTCGCCATCCTGTACAGAACCAATTCGCAGAGCCGCGCTTTTGAAGAAAGCCTTCGCCGCATGGGAATTCCTTATACCATTTACGGAGGCATCAGCTTTTATCAGCGCAAGGAAATAAAAGATTTCCTGGCTTACCTGCGTGTGATCGTCAATCCCAATGATGAGGAATCGCTCAAGCGCATCATCAATTATCCGGCGCGAGGCATCGGCAAAACATCCATAGACAAAGCCGTTCTTGCTGCCAATGAGAACAATATTTCGATGTGGGAAGTACTATCCAATGCTTCAAAGTTCGGATTCAAGGCAGGCACCCTGGAGGCGGTCGATAATTTTGTGCTGATGATCAGAAGTTTTGCAAGCCTGCTCAGCACCCGCAATGCGTATGAGGTGGCGGTTCATGTGGGCAAGCAGACCAATATCGTCAAGGAGCTGTTCAATGATAAGACAACAGAAGGGCTTGCGCGATATGAGAACATACAGGAACTGCTGAACAGTATCAGGGAATGGGTGGATAACCAGCACAACCAGTTGCTGATCGACGAGGAAGGAGTATTAAGGGAGAACCCGGAAATTCCTGCGCAGGCTGCCGGCCTGTCGACCTATCTCCAGCAGATCACCCTGCTTACCGATGCCGATGAAAAAGATGCAGAAGCAGACACGGTAAAGCTCATGACCATCCACTCGGCAAAAGGGCTGGAGTTCAGTTGCGTGTTTGCCGCCGGGCTGGAAGAATCGCTTTTTCCCAATGCGTTGTCGATTAATACCCGCGAAGAGCTCGAGGAAGAAAGAAGGTTATTTTATGTAGTGATCACCAGGGCCAAGCACAAGCTCTGGATTACGTATGCGAATACCCGTTACCGTTTCGGTTCCCTGGTTCAGAACGAGCCAAGCCGGTTTATTGATGAGATACCTTCCGAATATCTCGACAAAAGCTTTGCAGGAGGAGGCATGCGCAACCAGCCGAGAGGGCTTGATAGCTGGTCTGCCCGCAGCGCTTTTGAACGGATGAACCGCGGTTTCGATTCGGACGATGGCAAACCGGCCGGCAAGCCATCCTATCTTTCTACCAATAAAACACCTGCAAAAGAGCATATCCCATCTCCCGATTTTACAGCGAGCGATACCTCCAATTTACAGGTCGGGCAAAAAGTAGAGCACCAGAAATTCGGTTTCGGCGAAGTGATCAGGATGGAAGGATCGGCGCATAATCCCATTGCCACTGTAAAGTTTGAATTGAATGGTGAAAAAAAGATCATGCTGAATTATGCCAAGCTGAGGATAGTGGATCAGTAATCTGCAAATGTGCCTAGCCGTGAGGAAATCTTTTCTTCCAGGTTCTGTAATAAAACCAGATCAGTCCCGCGAGGCTGGCGGCCAGGAAAAGATAGCAAAGGATATTGCCGATGCCGATCCGTTCATCGATAAAGAACAGTCCGAAATAAATCCCGATCGTCATATTCAGCATCAGCCAAAAGAGGCCCGTGAAAACAGACCATACTATTTTCTTCAGGAAATCTTTTACTTCTGGCTCCATATTGCTCATGACAACCGGTTTAATTCATCAGGAGTTTCCTGAATTCAAGCGAATCGCCGTTGAATACATTAAAATCCACGTGCGTTACAATGCCGTTCACCCTTCCTGCTTCGCTATGCTGCCAGAACACCCAGTTGCGATAGATGCGGGGCTGCTCCGGTTGCAGGTAATGCGCCACCCAGAGCGGATAGGAATCGAAATCATCCTTCAGGTATCGCTGGTAAAAATCGACATTGGTATAAATGATCGGCGTTGCGCCATAATAGGCCCGGATGGTCTCCAGCCATTCCCTGGCCCTTTGCCTCAGCTTATCGGGCGGCACGCCGTAGGTTTGTTCAATATCCAGCACAGGAGGAAGATCGCCGGGGAGCAGGGTTACTGAATTGACGAAATTTTCCGCCTGCGCCTTGCCGCTTTTGGTGGCCAGGAAATAATGATAGGCTCCCCTCGTCAGTCCGGCCGATTTGGCCTTTCGCCAGTTGCGCTGAAAGAAAGCGTCTTCATTGCCCAGCCCTTCGGTGGCCTTGATGAAAGCAAAGCTGATCTGGACATTATTCACATTCATTCCTTTCACCGATTCCCAATCGATGATGTTCTGATATTTTGAAACATCGATGCCATGAATGAGATAGTTAACCGGTATTTCAATTCCAAATTCGGGATAGTGCACAAAATGCGCTCTTCTTTCCACCCACCACTGGTATATGCCCAGGCCAAGCATCACCACTATGGAGCTGATCATCAGGGTTAATATCAGTTTCCAGATCCGGGAGAGTAATTGTCTTTTCGGCATAGTGTCTTTCGCTTGCAAATATCGAAATAAGTAAGCGTAGTTGACCGGTCTTTTAACGCCGGAATGTATTATTAACGTTAGAATATGAGTAATTTTATATTTAGTATGCCCCGTTTAAACGTGCACGATACCATCAACCTGATTTCCAAGCTCAGTTTCCGGAGGCTGCTGAACGGAGGAAAAGTATTGAGCAGCTATTATCTGAGCAAGTGGACGAAGAGGCCGGTGCAGTGGGGATTTCCGGTTTCCATATCTTTAGAACCTACCACTTCCTGCAACCTGCGTTGTCCCGAATGCCCCAGCGGCCTCAGGGCTTTTACCAGGCCTACCGGCATGCTCAGGAATGATTTTTTCAAAGAGACCATCGACCAGCTTTCCAAAGACCTGCTCTATCTTGTATTTTATTTTCAGGGAGAACCTTATCTTAATCCCGGCTTCCTGGATATGGTAAGCTATGCA
>CAYYZJ010000434.1:0-2872 GCA_964475615.1 uncultured Flavitalea sp.
ATTACGACAATTGAGATCCCTCATTCGCACATTAGCCATTCGCAAATCCGCACATTTACTTTATTTCTCCCCTGCCAGTTCCATGATCACTTCCCATTCCTTATCGGTAACCGGTTGAACAGAGAGCCGGCCGATCCGCACCAGGGCCATGTTGGAGAGGCGCTTGTCTTTTTTGATGATATCGAGCGGAACGGGTTTTTTCAGTTTTTTATATGGCTTCAGATCAACCACCACCCAGGTATCATCATCTGCCGTTGGATCGGGATAGGATTCTTTGGCCACTTTGGCTATGCCTACGATCTCCAGTCCTTCATTGCTGTGATAATAAAGCACCTCATCTCCTTTTTTCATGGATTTAAGATGATTGCGGGCAGCATAATTGCGAACGCCGTCCCACCGCGTTTGCTTGTCTTTATCCAGTTGTTCCCAACTGTATGCCGAAGGTTCCGATTTAACGAGCCAGTAAGCCATGATCATGAAGGTTTGCAGTCAAGATAATATGCAAAATAAAAAATTTCAGGCATTGAAATCCGGCTTCAAAGCGGTTTCCTGTCAGATGCCGCTGGCCAGCACATCGGCCAGATGCATGGTCTTTATGCCGTATGCCTTATGCCGGATATAGCCGTCGATGTGCATGAGGCAGGAAAGATCGGTGGAAATGATATAGTCGGCCCCTGTTTTCATGGCGTTCTCCACCTTCTGGTCGGCCATGGCAATGGAGATGGATTCAAATTTTACGGCAAAGGTTCCGCCGAATCCGCAACAGGTTTCCACATCCTTCATTTCCAGGAGCTCCAAGCCTTTTACTTTGGATAAAAGTTTCCGCGGCTCGGTTTTGATCCGGCATTCCCTGAGCCCGGCGCAGGAATCATGATAAGTAGCTTTCCCTTTCAGGGTAGCGCCGGTATCTTCCACCTGCAGCACATTGACGAGGAATTCGGAGAACTCGAAAGTTCTTTTTTGCAGTTCCCTGATCTGGTTATGATAGGATGAGTTGTCGAACAATTGCGGGTAATAATTTCTCACAAACCCCACGCAGGAAGCGCTGGGAGCAACAATATAATCCGATCCCGGAAAGTCTTTGATGAATTTTACGCAAACCTCCCTTGCCTCGTTCCGGAATCCGGCATTGAAAGCAGGCTGGCCGCAGCAGGTTTGATTGGGATTATAGTTGACGGTGCATCCTGCCTTTTCCAGCACCTTCACCATATTGAATGCCGTTTCCGGATAGAGCTGGTCAACAAAACACGGTATGAACAATTGTACATTCACACGGAAGGCGGGTTGTTCTTGAATGATTTGACGATATTCACCATTTTCAGCGCGGCGATGGCTGCCTCTTCTCCTTTGTGGCCGTGCCTGCCGCCGATGCGCTCTTCGGCCTGCTGCTGGCTGTCGACCGTAAGCACACCGAAAATACTGGGAACCGGCAATAGTAAATTCAAATGCATGATGCCGTCGGTCACTCCTTTGCATACATAATCGAAATGCGGAGTATCGCCGCGCAGCACGCAGCCCAGGGCTATAAAAGCATGGGGACGGTCGTCCTTGTACTTATGCGCTTCCCAATAATTTTTAATGGCGAATGCGATCTCGAAAGCGCCGGGAACCGTAATGATCCTGATGTCTTTTATTCCGGCCTCTGCCAGCTTTTTTCTGCATCCGTCCTCCAGCGCATCCACGATAGCGGCATTCCATTCGGTACGAACTATAACAACACAGGCACCCGTTACATCCAGGGTGCCCATGTTCAGTAATTTGCTGTTGCTTATATCTGCCATAAAAGTCGGGAAGTCCGGAACTGATGCTTCGGGCTTTTATTTAACTGCACCCAATCTGCCGAGATACCTGTCGATATCGTATCCCCGCTGTGAATTGGGATATTTGTCTTTGATGAGCTGATACATTTCAATCGCCTCCTTATTCCTGCCCATGCTCTCATACAGGTAACCTGCGCGGAACAGGTATTCGGGCGAGATGAGATCGTCTTTTTCAAAGAGCGTGCCGGCCTTTTTGTATTCGGCAACGGCTTCTTCTTTTCTGTTGAGCTCGGCATACGCATCGCCAAGCAGCCCATAGCTCCTTGCCTGCACCTGCAAGGCCGAGGTGGAGAAATTTTTCAGGTATTTGATGGCATTATTGAAATCGCCGAGTTTCATATAGCAGCTACCGGCATAGAAAGAAGCGAGATCAGCAGCTTTGGTACCGCTGTAGCGGGAGATGATCTTTAAAAAACCGGCATTGATATTATCTCCGTTCAGGGCTTTTCTGATGGAATCAATACGGTAATATTCCTCTGCATGGTACATGGCTTCAAATGCTTTTTTTTCATTGGGCTCGGTAATGAAATACCGGTAACCCAGAAAGCCGCCTACCAGCAGAATAATAACAGCCAGTGCATAGCTGAGCGGCTTGCTGTATCTTGACCAGAACTGCTGTGCCTCCGCCACCGGATTTTTCTCTTCTTCCAGATGATGAGGCTGTTTGATCTCTGTCATTGTATGATATCGATTGTAATTGGTTTAAATACTTAATCGACAAGGAAAGGATAGTTCTTGTCGATGTATATATCTTTCAGCACTTCGCTGTTATCGGGCCAGGGCGATTCCTCTGCAAATTTCACGGCTGCTGCAATCTTGTCAGCCACTCTTTTGTTGATGGCATCGATCTCTTCCTGAGTAGCATATTTTTTTGAAAGAATGGTATTTTGTATCAACTGTATCGGATCCCGCTGCTTGTATTCTTCCACTTCTTCCTTGGTGCGGTATTTCTGCGGGTCGGAGATCGAATGGCCTTTATAGCGATAGGTTTTGATCTCGAGCAATGTGGGGCCGCCTCCTTCCCGTGCTCTTTTTACCGCGCGGGACACGCC
>CAYYZJ010000435.1:0-3004 GCA_964475615.1 uncultured Flavitalea sp.
CTTTTCCCAATACCTGCAATTACATCATAACGGCTGGTTATGGAAACTGCCGGCGGGTTTAAGAAAATGGATGGCATCGGCTGCAATGCCCGGCAACCGCAGAGGCAAGATGCTGCAGCTCATGGATGCGCATTCCGCTGAAATCGAAAATGCCTATCCTGTATTTCGGCAGATCATTTCGCCGGGCAGTATGCATGCGCTCACCAGGTTTAGTCCGAATGGTTCCGACCAGACCGCACTTCAACGGCAACTGGTACAGAAAAAAGAGGAATTCAGAAGGCTTCCCCTTTTAAGCCAGCTATCTGCCGCAGAATATTTGGGCTATACACAGCACACGCTGCTCAAGGATACCGACCAGATGAGCATGGCCGTGTCCCTCGAAGTGCGCGAGCCTTTTTTTGACCAGGATCTGGTAGAATTTGTATTGGCAATACCGGATCACCTGAAAAAACCGCTCTATCCCAAGAGCCTGCTCGTTGAATCGGTAAAACCATTGTTGCCCGACGAGATCGTATTCCGGAAGAAAAAGGGTTTTTTATTTCCCTGGAAGCTTTGGCTGAAAAATGAGCTGCGCTCTTTTTGCGATCAGCACCTTCATAATATGGCTCAACGTTCCTTTATTCATGGAACCGCGCTGATGGATCGCTGGAAAAATTTTCTTGAAGGAAATGATAATATACAATGGACGGAAATATGGCTTTTCGTAGTGCTGGAACATTGGATGGAAAAGAACGGAATTGAATAGATTAAAGGCTTCAGATGAACCCTCTCATCAGGCATATCGGCATAAAGGATGTTGAATTCGGCGAAGCGGTGACGATTGTAGAGCCTGTAAATCTCTACCATTGCAGCATCGGCGACCGCGTTTTTATCGGCCCTTTTGTCGAAATTCAACGGGGCGTTCGCATCGGGAATGACACGCGGATACAGTCGCACACCTTTATTTGCGAAGGCGTTACCATCGGCGAATATTGTTTCATTGCTCATGGGGTAATGTTCATCAATGATACTTTTTCCGACGGCGGCCCGGCCCGCAATGATAAGGACAAATGGAAGCCGACAATAATAGGAAATCATGTTTCGATCGGCAGCAATGCCAGTATCCTGCCTGTCAGCATCTGCGATCATGTAGTGATCGGAGCAGGGGCTGTGGTCACAAAGGATATCACAGAGCCCGGGATCTATGCCGGTAATCCTGCAGTGCAAATAAAAAAACAATAAGTGGCCCGGAAAAAGATATTGGTGATGGTAGATTGGTTTGCGCCGGGGTACAAGGCCGGAGGCCCCATACAATCATGTGTGAATTTCGCATTCCTGATGAAGAATGATTTTGATATCTATGTGCTGACCACAGATACAGACCATGGCGAAACCAGGCCTTATGAAGGGATCGTTTCCAATCAATGGATCAACAATATCGATCCGGCTATCAATGTGTATTATGCAAGAAAAGCTTCGCTAAGCCTGGGCCAGCTTAAACAGCAGTTATTATCCATCGATGCCGATTATGTTTATCTCAATCATTTGTTCTCCCCCCGTTTTGTTTTGTATCCGCTTTGGTTGAAATATAGCGGCCGGTTAAAAAGCAAGATAGTTCTATGCCCGCGGGGAGCGCTTTATGAAAGTGCGCTCTCTGTTAAGTCATTTAAAAAAAAGCCGTTTATAAGGCTGTTCAAATGGCTGGCCATGCATAAAAAAATTACCTTTCATGCAACCAACGAAAGGGAAAAGCGCGCTATCGATGCCTATTTTCCCGGAAGTGAAGTGATCATTGCGGACAATCTTCCCAAAACCGGCCAGCCTGCTTTCTCCACCATTATAAAAGAAAGGGGAATATTGAAATCCATATTCATTGCCCGTATTGTTCCTATCAAAAACCTGCTGTTCCTGTTGGAGGTTCTCCAAAATAGTGCAAGCAGCATTGAACTAGATATCGTTGGACCTGTAGAAGACGCCTCTTATTGGGAAGAATGCAAAAAAAGAATTGAAATGCTGCCGCCAAATATAAAAGTGCATTACCAGGGATCAAAGCGCAATGATGAATTGACTGCGCTTATACAACAGCACCATCTCTTTATCCTGCCCACTGCAGGAGAGAATTTTGGTCATTCGATTTTCGAAGCCCTGCTTGCAGGAAGACCGGTTTTGATCAGTGATCAAACACCCTGGCTCCGCCTGGCAGAAAAAAAAGCGGGATGGGATTTGCCTTTGCATGAACCCTCAAAATTCCTGGATACAATCAATATGGCAGCAGGCTTCGGCCAGCAGGAGTTTGACGACTGGGCATCAGGCGCCTGGCAATATGCACGTAGTTTTATCGAGAAAACCGAACTTCGTCAAAAATACCTGGAATTGTTTCCATGATTATACAGAAGACGGTCAATAACTCGTTATACAGAACAACTATTGATATCGGTGCTTCCAGACTAAAGCAAGTAAGCTGGTACCTGGTCAATATCCTGTTTTTCAAAAACCCGTTTGTTATATCTTCTTCTGTGAAAACCGGTTTATTGAAGGCGTTTGGCGCGAAACTTGGAAAGGGAGTGGTCATTAAACCTGCTGTCAATATCAAGTTCCCCTGGAAACTGCAGATTGGCAACAATTCATGGATCGGTGAAGAGGTTTGGATCGATAACCTTTCGGATATATCTATAGGGAATAATGTTACCGTATCGCAGGGCGCTTTGCTCGTTACCGGCAGCCATGATCATACGAAAGAAACATTTGATTTTATTTCAAGACCCATTATCCTGGAAGATGGGGTATGGATAGGCGCCAAGGCGGTTGTTTTCGGAGGAGTTACCTGCGGGTCGCACAGTATCCTGGGCATCAATTCCGTTGCCGACAAAAATATGGATCCATATACTATCTATAAAGGAAACCCTGCAATACCGATCATCAAAAGGACTATTTTATAACCCGAATCGGTAGTAACCATGCAAACAGCACCAGGCATAATCAATCACCGGCATATCAAAGAAGCCCTACGCATCCGCAAGGTGGA
>CAYYZJ010000436.1:0-1599 GCA_964475615.1 uncultured Flavitalea sp.
GAATCGGAAGCTCCCGGCGGGCCGGGCAATCCCATTCCCGTTAAAGTAGGCGATCCTTCGCCCATCAAATATGTATTCTACATCATCAAGGAAAACCGCACGTACGACCAGGTTCTCGGAGATATCAGGGAAGGCAATGGCGATACTTCGCTTGTGTTGTTCGGCGAGCACATCACCCCTAATCAGCATGCATTGGCCAGGGAGTTTGTATTGCTCGATAATTTTTATTGCGATGCGGAAGTAAGCGCCGATGGCCACAACTGGAGCATGGGCGCCTATGCCACGGACTATCTGGAAAAAAACTGGCCCACCTACTACGGAGGCAGGGGCGGTTCTTATGATGGCGAAGGCACACGCGCCATTGCCAATAACAAAGGCGGATTCATCTGGGATCATTGTGCTCGGAATAAAGTAAGCTTCAGAACCTATGGCGAATTCGCCGATGAATACAAGCCGAATATTGCCGTGCTGAAAGATCACTATTGCAGGTATTATACCGGATGGGATCTGAGTGTGCGCGATACCATTCGGTTCACGCAATGGAAAAGGGATTTCGATTCGCTGCTGGCCATAGATGCATTGCCTCGATTCAATACGGTACGTTTCGGCAATGATCATACGGAAGGATTGAAGAAAGGAAAGCCTACGCCTTTTGCGCATGTGGCCGACAATGACCTGGCCGTAGGCCGCTTTGTTGAGTACCTCAGCAAAAGCAGGATATGGAATCAAAGCGTAGTATTCATACTGGAAGACGATGCGCAGAATGGCCCAGATCATGTAGATGCACACCGCAGCCCGGCATATATTGCCGGAGGTTATGTGAAGCGGCATTTTGTGGATCACACCATGTATTCCACTACCTCGATGCTGCATACCATGGAGCTGATCCTCGGCCTTTCGCCCATGAGCCAGTACGATGCAGCGGCAACGCCCATGTGGCGCTGCTTTTCGGAAACACCAGATTCAACATCTTTTCAGTCACTGCCTGCCAATGTGGATCTGTCGGAAAAAAATACCGCGTGGAATGAGCTGGCGCGTAAATCGGCAGGCTTCAATTTTGCGCAGGAAGACCGCATTCCCGAAGATCAGTTCAATGAAGTATTGTGGAGAGGCATTAAAGGAATGAATGCCCGCGTGCCTGTGCCCAGGCGGGCCGCATTTGTAAAAAGCAGCGAAAGGAAGGATGACGATGACTGATCATTCTTTATATCCCGTTGCGGCAATGCAGGTAACCGGATGCATATCGCGGAATTCAATATGGATATTGATCAATCCCGCTTCTGCGAATTGCTGCTTTATTTGTTCGGCAGCCTTTTTAATATCTGCCTCATTCCTGGCCTCTGCAGGCTGAAATACCATAACCAGTTTGCCTCCGCTTCTGAGCAGGCCCGACAGTTGAAGAAAAACAGCAGCGGGATCCTTCCAGCTTAAATAGATATTGTTGCCGTATATCGTATGAAAATAATGATTCGGATAAGGCAGCTCATTCATGTTGCCGATATGCAATTGCAATAATTGCCGCCTGATCAATTTTTTATTGCGGCGGTAAGCACGGCGGTATTGTTTAATGGAAGGATCGATGCCGGCAAGAAAGCCGAT
>CAYYZJ010000437.1:0-5381 GCA_964475615.1 uncultured Flavitalea sp.
TAAACGAAGTGGTAAACGGCCTGAAGCAGATCTTTGATAAGGCCGGAGATACCAGCACCATTCAGAATGAAGTGTTCCGCGCATTGGCCAGGAACAAGACCAGGGAAACATATACGATGCTGAACAAACTGCTGATCCAGGATCCGCCGGTATTTGAAAATGCTTCCGATTATAATTACCTGTTCCAGGATATCCAGGATTCACTGCCGCTTGCACAAACGTTGTTGCCCGCGCTGCTGCGCCTGGCGAATGTGGACGACTATAAAGAAAATATCCGCTCGCTGCTGGTGTTGCTGGTTGACAGCGCTTATATCAAATCCTCCGATTATGCGTCCTATTACAACCAGTTGCTTTCCGATGCCAAGATCCAGTTGAAGAAACAGCAGGCAAAAGATGAAAAGCTGCTGCAGAAGAAAAGCGATGACAGTGCAGATACTAATTATGACAATGACAAAGGCGACGATGATACCTATAGCGAACTGGAAGATTATGCCGTACTACTGATGCCTTTTTATGATCAGGATAAGGACGTTCCCGCTTTCTTCAATAAATTGCTGAAAAGCCGGGATGCTTCGATCCGGTTAAGCACTTCTGTTCTGTTGCTGCGCAACAATAAAAAAGTGGCCGACAGCATCATCCGCTCGCTTGCTGCCGACGACCAGTACAGGAGCAGCCTGTATAAAAAGCTCGAATCCATTCAAAAGCTGGATGAATTTCCCAAGCAATACCGCAACCAGCAGGATATTGCAAAAAGCCAGCTTGTGTCTGCCGCTCCCGGAAACAACCTGGCTGCCATTGAATGGGTCGATAAAAAATGGGTGCAGTACAAGCAGAACAAAGGATACGTGCATTTTTTCCGCTACAAGGTTCAAAAAGACGATGACTGGCAGATGGGTATCGCCGGACTGCAGCCGGCCAATGCCAAAGAAACGAGCAGCAATACCGACCTGCTGAAACTGACCAATAAAAAAATAAAACCCGATCAGCCTGTTTTGGATCAGTTCAATAATCAGTTGAAAAAATTGCTGTTCTCCAAGCGTAAAAGCGCCACTTCATTCTATCAGGATGCGGACTATTATGCGAGGCGGGATGATGAGGACTGAGGTCGGAAGTCAGAAGTCTGAAGTATGAAATATAGGCCCAATCCCACTTCAGACCTCCGATTTCAGACCTCAGACTTCAGTCCCCCCCCGGCGCCCTGGGATCGAGGCGATCAGCTTCTGCGTATAGGCCTGACCGGGGTGATGGTAGATGTCCTCTGCATTTCCGATCTCTTCTATTTTTCCTTTATTCATAACGAGTATACGGTCGCTGATATAATGCACCACGGCCAGGTCGTGCGAAATAAAAATAACCGTAAAGCCCAGCTCACGCTTGAGATCGTTGATGAGGTTGAGTATCTGCGCCTGCACGCTTACATCCAGCGCCGACACCGATTCATCGAATACAATGAACGATGGATCCAGGGCCAGCGCCCTGGCAATGACGATGCGCTGCCGCTGGCCGCCCGAAAACTCGTGAGGGTAGCGGTAAAAATGTTCCGGCTTCAGGTTTACTTTTTCCAGCAGTTCGGCAACCCGGTCTTTTCGCTGGCGGGCAGTGCTGTTCGGTAAATGCACTTTCAGCGGCTCTGCAATGGCTGATCCAATGGTTAGTCTTGGGTTAAGGGAAGAATACGGATCCTGGAATACGATCTGGATGTTTTTGCGCAATTGTTTTAATTCCGCTCCCTTATATTGCGTCAGGTCTGCATCGTTGAATAAAATTCTTCCCGAATGCGGTTCTATCAGGCGAAGCAAGGCCCTGCCCAGTGTTGTTTTACCACAACCGGATTCGCCCACCAGTCCTAATGTTTCTCCCTTAAATACTTCAAAGCTCACATCATGCACGGCCTTTATATATGTTTTCGGTTTTCCCAGAAAAGTTTTTCTGGAAGGATACCATACGTTGAGGTTCTCCACTTTTATGAGAACTGAAGCCGGAGGTCCGAGGTCTGAAGGCTGAGATCGGAAATTTGAGATAGAGGTTTTAAATCCGGAATCCGAAATTTGATTTTCTTTATCTTCCCGCTCTCCAACCGCAGGCTTCAGACTTCCGGCTTCAGACATCTGACCTCCGACTTCCTGCTTCATAAAATCCGCCACCACAGGCAGCCTTTCCCCCTTCTTATGCAGCACGGGACGGCAATTGAGCAAGCCTTTGGTATAAGGATGCTGCGGCCGGTTAAACAAATGCCCCACTTCTCCCTGTTCCACAATTTCTCCCTTGTATAATACAACGGCCCGGTCGGCTACTTCGGCCACCACTCCCAGGTCGTGGGTGATGAATATGACGCCCATATTTGTTGTCTGCTGCAATTCCCGGATCAGTTCAAGTATGGTCTTTTGCACAGTAACATCGAGGGCGGTAGTAGGCTCATCGCAGATCAGCAGGGAAGGATTGCCGCTCATGGCAATGGCGATTATTACGCGCTGTTTTTGTCCGCCGCTGAGCTGGTGTGGATAACGGTCAAGGATATGCGCGGGATCGGGCAGCTTTACCCGGATAAAGAGGTCGATTGCTTGCAGCCTGGCCTCTGCCCCGGATATTTTACGATGCAGCATGATGGATTCCATCAACTGGTCGCCGCAGGTGAATACGGGGTTCAGCGAGGTCATGGGTTCCTGGAAGATCATGGCGATCCGGTTGCCGCGAATGGATTGCATCTGCCGCGCGGGCTGCCGCAGCAGGTCAATAATATCTCCCTCATGATAAAACAGGATCTCGCCCGACCTGTATCTTGCCGGAGGAACAGGAAGCAACTGCAGGACGGACAATGCCGTTACAGACTTGCCCGATCCGGATTCCCCCACAATAGCAACCACTTCTCCGCGGCCCACCTGCAGGGAAATATTTTTTAGGGCAGGCATGCTGCCTGCTTCTGTAACAAAATCAATGCTAAGGTTTTTTATGTTCAGCAGCGCTTCAGACAAAATCACGAATTAAAATCGCAGGTGCCTTACCGTTAGTCCGTTATTGATCAGTTGCTTCAGCGAATCGATGCCTATCCTCAGGTGTTTTTCCACGAACTCGCCGGTCACTTTCCTGTCGCTCTCCTCTGTTTTCACTCCTTCCGGTATCATGGGCTGATCGCTCACCAGCAGTAAGGCCCCGGTTGGTATTTTATTGTAAAAGCCTACCGAAAAAATGGTGGCTGTTTCCATATCGATGGCATAGGCGCGGATTTTTTGGAGATATTCCTTGAACACTTCGTCATGCTCCCATACCCGGCGGTTGGTAGTGTATACCGTGCCTGTCCAGTAATCGACCGCATAATCGCGGATGGTGGTAGAGATGGCTTTCTGCAGCGCAAATGCAGGCAGCGCAGGCACTTCAGGCGGAAAATAATCGTTGGATGTGCCTTCTCCACGGATGGCGGCGATGGGAAGGATCAGGTCGCCGAGCTTATTTCTTTTTTTCAATCCGCCGCATTTGCCTAAGAACAATACGGCCTTGGGATCGATGGCGGTAAGCAAGTCCATGACGGTAGCGGCAGTAGGGCTGCCCATGCCGAAATTGATAATGGTAATATCATCTGAAGTAGCGCATTGCATGGGCCGGTCTATGCCGACAACAGGCACTTTATGCCACTGGGCAAACTGCTGTATATAATTGCTGAAATTGGTCAGTAAAATATATTCGCCAAAATTTTCCAGTTTCTCTCCGGTATAGCGCGGCAGCCAGTTGTGTACGATTTCTTCTTTGGTTTTCATCCAATGAATAATTTACTTCCTGTTGTTTTGCATCATTCTGTAAATTTAGCAAATAGTTTCTGCTCATGATTAAAATCTATTATCCGCGATATCCTTTCAAGATCAAGGAAGAAGAGATAGGCAAGGAATTTATTTTCGACGAGCTGCGCAAGCTGTGGGTAAGACTTACCGAAGAAGAATGGGTAAGGCAGAATTTCATTCAATACTTATTGCAGGTAAAGCGATATCCTGCTTCTTATATTGCTGTGGAAAGAAAAATGAAACTGGGAGAAGTGAACAAGCGTTTCGATCTGCTGGTATTCAATAAGGCGGCAAAGCCATGGATGATGATCGAATGCAAGGCCATGCACCGCGTGCTCGATAAAGTGGTTTTATGGCAGGCATTGCATTATAATCTTGCCATACCGGTAAAATATCTGGTGGTTACTAACGGCCAGCATTGCTATGGATACGTAAAAGGCGATATCGATTTTGAAGAGATACAAACCTTGCCTTCCTACGATGAATGAGCATTGCCTGATGTAGAATTTATTGCTCATAATCTGGAATTTCTTTCAACCTGAAAAATATTTTCTGCTGTAGATCAATCCCGGCAAACGGTGGTATAATATTTTGATTACCCTAACCTAAATTTCGGTTATGAGAATCAGAAAGTACTTACTGTTGCCGGCATTGGCCCTGCTTTGTGTTTTTTCTGCAAATGCACAGATACAAAGGGGTAATGTGATGGTTGGGGGCGATATTTACCGCCTCGATCTCAGCCTCAACAAAGGCGGTAATTTCAACATGCTCATCGATCCCAAAGCAGCCTGGTTTATCCGGGATAATATTGCCCTGGGAGGTTATTTGAATTTCGGACTGTCCACAGCCAAACATGCAGGCACTTCGGTGAATTACGGCGTTGGCCCGCTGGCCCGTTATTATATCAATGACCGCAACCTGAATGTGGCCAAGCATGCCCGGTTTTTTATAGAGGCTAATGTAGGTATAGAAGGGAACAATCCTGCTGTTGGCGATAATTCCAATGGGCTGGGATTGGGATTCGGCCCCGGTCTTGCCTATTTCGTTACGCCCACCATCGGATTGGAGACCTTGTTGAAATACCAGGGCATAATCGGATTTGGTTCCAGCGCCACTTCAAGCGATCTGATATTGGGCATGGGATTTCAGATATACCTGCCCGATAGAAGAATTAAAGAAGAGATAAGGAACCCGAAATGAATCGTGGGGCGTGACTCGTGAGGCGTGAGACGTGAATCGTGTGAGACGTCAGTAGTTGGTTTCTGATATCATTCATCGATTATTTTACTACTCACGATTCACGACTGACGATTCACGACTGACGATTCACGCCCTCACGGGAATATTCCCAGCTCGGCATAGCTTGTTCCCACTTTATTGATCGCCACTACATAAGCGGCAGTGCGCATATCGGGGATCTGGGGATTGTTTTTCCAGCATTCCATGATCTCGCGGGTGGCTGTGATCATGGTTTCTTCCAGCCCGCTGTTTACCAGTTCTATTTCTTCCTCTCCATGCGTGATGAACTCTCTTTCGCTTTCATTTACTTTTTTGCCGGTAAGCCCTTCCAGTTGCCCGAGTATATGGGCATTCATATTTTCTGTAAAT
>CAYYZJ010000438.1:0-4280 GCA_964475615.1 uncultured Flavitalea sp.
TGTCTTTAATGATAAAGATCAGCGGAAAGGATATGCCAGCGATAATATCGGCGAAGCCAACGCCATCAAAGGTTTTTATAATGTGGAGATCTGGGAGGAAGGCTATGAACGCACCGCCGCTTTATTAACCGGTCAGTTGGATCATACTCTTATTGCAGAAAAAGGGAACCGCTTTCGCTTTGCGGCCACAGACAGCCCGGGCAATTATATCGACCTGGTTTGCGCACCCGACAGTTTAAAAGGACTTGCAGGCAGCGGTACGGTTCATCATATTGCCTTTGCTACGCCCGGTACGGATGAGCAGGAAGCAGTAAGGAAGAAAATAACCGAACGCGGCCTGAACCCAACGCCTGTGCTGGACAGGAAATATTTTAAATCCATTTATTTCCGCGAGCCCGGCGGCGTATTGTTTGAAGTGGCAACAGCCCTGCCCGGCTTCAGCATTGATGAGCCAACAGCACACCTCGGGGAAAAACTGATGCTGCCCGGTTGGCTGGAAAAAGACCGCGCGCAACTGGAAGCGCAGCTCATTCCATTACATATTGACCCATCAACATACAAATAATGCATAAGGAAATCATCATTGAATCCGGCAATACGGCCAATGCGGCAAAGGCATTGATCATGCTGCATGGCAGGGGCGGCGATGCGCAGGATATTCTCGGCCTGGCAGAATACCTCAATGTCGGCAATTACTGGCTGCTTGCGCCGCAGGCTACCAATAATACCTGGTATCCCTATTCTTTCCTGGCTCCCCCGGCACAAAACGAACCCTGGCTAAGCTCTGCTCTGGACCTTGTGGGCAAAACAGTTGACAAAGCGGCTAAGAAAGGCATCGCCAAAGAAAATATTTATTTCCTGGGTTTTTCCCAGGGCGCCTGTCTTATGCTGGAATACATTACCCGGAACGCTGTGCATTACGGAGGGGCTGTAGCATTTACCGGCGGGTTGATCGGCGATAAAATTTATCCCGAAAACTATAAAGGCAATTTTTCAGGCACGCCTGTTTTTATTGGTACGAGCAACCCCGACATACACGTGCCCGTGGAGCGCGTATATGCCACAACGAATATTTTAAAAAGCATGGGCGCGGATGTTACCGAAAAAGTGTACGACAATATGGGGCATACGATCATCAAAGATGAGATCGACAATGCAAATAATCTTGTTTTCTTAAAATAAAGCTATGCAAACACAACGCTTCGCCGCATCCGAGCGCGGCAAAAAAGATATAGGCTGGCTGAGGAGCAATTTTGTCTTTAGCTTCAGCAATTATTACAATCCGGTTAAAAGCGCATTCGGAACCTTATTCACGTTCAATGATGATTATCTTCAACCGGGAAAAGGGTTCGGCATTCATCCGCACGTGAACATGGAGATCATTTCCGTTTTGCTGAAAGGAAAAATGAATCACAAGGATACCATGGGCTACAGCACGGTGTTTGAAGAAGGCGGCGTGCAGATCATGAGCGCCGGCAGCGGGTTGAGGCATGAAGAATATAATGTGGGAGAGGAGGAAGTGAATTTTTTGCAGATATGGATCTATCCCAAGCAGCAAAACATCGCGCCGCGTTACCAGTTCCGCAATTTTCCCAAGGCCAAACGGAAGAACCGCCTGGTTACGATCGTTTCGGGGGAAGAAGGGCTGGAACATTGCTGGATAAACCAGAATGCGAAATTGTCGCTGGGATATTTCGACAAGGGGCAATCCATCGACTATCATTTCCGCCCGGAAAATATCTGCCTTTTTATTTTTGTGATCTCGGGAAGCATTGCCGTGAATGATATAAAAATCCCCGGGCGCGACGCCCTGGGTGTTTGGGATACCGACAATATCAGCATCCGGTGCGAGGAAGAAAGCGAATTCCTGGTCATTGAAACAGTGATCAACCAGAAGTGAAGAAACTATATTAGAATATGGCAGAAACTGAAAATAAAATCGTTTGGGTAATAGACCCCATTCACAGCATCATTCGTTTTGAATCGAGATATTTATTGCTCACTGCGGTCAGCGGCCGGTTTCCGGAAATAGAAGGAAGGCTAACCACCTGCGGCGACGATTTTGATAAAAGCAGCATACAACTGGTGATATACACCAATTCCTTAACTACGCTGAACGATAGCAGGGACAAGCATCTGAAGTCGCCCGATTTTTTTGATACCGAAAAATATCCCAAAATAATCTTTCATTCCACCGAGGTGCAGGCAACAGGCTCCCAGGTAAAGGTAAAGGGAGAACTGACCATCAGGGATGTGACCAGGGAAATTGAATTTGACGCCGTATTTGCGGGACTGCGCAAAGACCCGTATGGAAATGAAAAAGCAGGCTTTGAAATGAAAACAACGCTGAACAGGAAGGATTTCAATATTACCTGGAACAATTATTTCGACCAGAACGGCGTGCTGCTTTCCGATGATATCGATATCTTTTGCGATATTCAGTTATTGAAAGTGGATTAAGCTTTTCCTTTAAGATATTCATGCAGCAGGTTACCCCGATACTTGAATTCAATAAGCTCGAAGTAAGCGTTCCTTTTGAGATCCATACCATGGAATGGATAGAACAGAACCGCAAGGAGCAGAACAGCGTGCCGCACCGGCATAACTATTACGCCATCATCTGGGTAAAAAAAGGCAAAGGCGTTCACCGGCTCGACCTCGATAAATTCGATGTGGAGGACAATTCAGTATACTGCATCAGTCCGGGCCAGGTTCACCTGCTTAGCGTGGAAAGGCCGGTGGAAGGATATGTCATTTCATTCACTACCGATTTCATCAACGTTTCTTCCGAAAGCTTTGCCATGGTGTTTGAATCCGGGATTTTCAACGCCTTTGGTCATAGCCCGGTAATAAAAGTAGGAGCGGATGTTCAGCCCGACTTGGAAGAAATGGCCCTCAAGATGTTCAGGGAATACGAAAACTATTTTTTGCTGAGGGCCGAGATCCTGCGCGGGCTGCTGAAAATATTTCTGATCTATCTCACCAGGAATTTTGCAGAGACCACGCCGGAGGGGTTGCAATCCAGGAATTATCAAACAGTCAGGAGTTTCTTTTTACTGGTCGATAAATATTACACAACAAAAAAGCTGGTGAGCGATTATGCAGGCGAACTTGCCGTTACGCCGAACTATCTGAATGAAGTGGTGAAAAAAATTACCGGCCACCCTGCCAGTTATCATCTACAACAAAGGATAGTTCTTGAAGCCAAACGATTGATCAGCTTTTCCAGTCTTTCCATGAAAGAGATCGCATATAAGCTTGGCTTTGACGACGCCGCCTATTTCAGCAGGTATTTCAAAAAAGTATCGGGGCAAAATTTTAAGGATTATAAAAACCTTACTAAAGGGTGGTGATGCCTATTGGGTAGTGTAAAAATATCAGCGTATGAATGACTGTCTGAACTCCAAAGGCGAAAGACTGGTTTTCGTTTTGAACAATTTGCTGAACGATTGCGGATGCTCGAAGCCCAATTCATAAGCTATTTCGCTTACGGATAAATCTGTTGTAGACAATTTTTCTTTCGCTTTTTCAATCAGTTTGCCATGAATGTGTTGTTGGGTGCTTTGTCCAGTCAATACTTTAAGCACCCGGCTCAGGTAGCTTACAGATATGTTTAAGCTTTCACAAATGGATTGAACCGTCGGCAAACCGTTATGAATCAGCTCGTCGCTATTGAAATAATCGGCAAGTATATTATCCAGGCGATTTAGGATTTGATGATTGTTTATTTTTCTGGTAATAAACTGCCTGTGGTAAAATCGTTCGGCATAAGTAAGCAATAGCTCTATTTGTGCAATGATAATGCTTTGACTGTGGTCATCGATATTTGAATGATATTCTTGCCTGATGTTATCAATGATGCTGTTGATTATCGCTTCTTCTTTTTCTGAAAGAAATAAGGCTTCGTTCACTGAATAATCGAAATATTCATATTGCTTAATCGTTTTGGCCAATGATGTATTCCACAAAAAATCAGGATGGATGAGCAATACCCACCCTGCTTGTTTTAGTTCTTCATCATCTTTATCAAGTGCAATGCTGAAAACCTGATTGGGCGACAGGAACGACATAATGCCTTCGTTAAAATCGTATTGCTGTTGCCCGTATTTCACTTTGCCGTTGTACGATCTTTTCAGAGCAATCATATAAAAATCAAATACCAGATTCATCGGTTCATCCGGGTGCAAATGCTTAACCGTTTTAACATTGATTACACTGATTAATGGATGTTGAGGCTTTGGCAATTGCCGGAACCGGTGGAACTCGCTTATTGTTTTAAT
>CAYYZJ010000439.1:0-9016 GCA_964475615.1 uncultured Flavitalea sp.
GCTGCGCAGAGCTTGAGACGGCCGATATTGAGGATATTGAAAGCAATGATATGCCCTTTGCCGATCTCGCCCAGCACATTTTCCGCCGGCACCTTGCAATCCTGGAAATACAGTTGCACGGTAGAAGAACCTTTGATGCCCATTTTATGCTCTTCCTGCCCTTGCGTAAATCCTTCAAAGCCTCTTTCCACGATGAATGCAGTGAACTTGTCGCCATCCACTTTGGCAAATACAGTATAGATATCGGCAAAGCCGCCGTTGGTGATCCAACATTTCTGTCCGTTGAGCAGATAATATTTTCCATCGCTGCTGAGCTTTGCAGTGGTCTTGGCGCTCAGGGCATCGCTGCCGCTATTGGGTTCGGTGAGGCCATAGGATCCTTTCCATTCACCACTTGCCAGCTTGGGAATATATTTTTGTTTTTGTTCGGGAGTTCCGAAATACAGGATGGGCAAAGTGCCGATGCCCGTATGTGCAGCGATGGCAACCGAAAAGGAAAATCCGCCGCCAAGCGCTTCATTAACGAGGGTAGAGGTGATGAAGTCCTTGCCCATGCCTCCGTATTCTTCCGGAATGGAAACGCCCAGCAATCCCTGCTCTCCTGCTTTTTTTACCAGGGAAGGCATCAGCCCGGGTTCCAGTTTATCGATACGGTCGATGATGGGCAATACTTCGGTATCCAGGAAAGAAGCGCACATGTCTTTCACCATCTGCTGCTCTTCATTATAATCTTCCGGGATAAAGGTGTCGTAAGGAGAACTTTCTTTGATCAGCCATTCGCCTCCTTTGCCTGCTGCTTTCTTTCCGGTTGTGGTGCTCATAAAAATGTTTTAGTGATGAATAATTTATTTCAGGTTATCGTATACGATCTGCAAAACCGCTTTGCATACATCTATCTTATCGAGCGGCACGCCGATCAATGCTTCGTTCAGGGTTTCTTCCGCAAGGCTCATGGTCTGATCCTGCATCTTCTGCGCCAGGCGGGTAAGGTAAATGAGATTGATCCTCCGGTCGCTTTCAGAAGCCACGCGTTTTACCAGTTGCAGCCTTTCCAGATTATCCACCAGCCGCGTGATGCTGGGCTTATCGCGATAGGTGGCATTGCACAATTCCTGCTGGCTCTTTCCATCTTCTTTCCATAAATGATAGAGCACGCTCCATTGCTCGATGGTCAGGTTCAGTCCGGCTTCATTGAACTTTTTCTGAAGCCGGCGGGCAATGGCTGTCGATGCTTTTCCGGTGATGAAACTATATAATTCCCCTTTCCTGAATTGGTTGTTTGGCATATAGTTAGTTAAACAACTATTCCAAGTTACTAGATAAATGCCGTATTGGCAAGTTTTGACTGTTATTTTTTTATTAGCCCTTCAGGCGGCTATCATCCGGAAAAAATTATCTTGCATGGCAGGCCAGTATCATTACATGCAATCCCATTTTCTGACATATAAATCATCGATGATTCATTATTATAGGGCAGGAAATGGCAACCGGCTCCTGTTTTGTTTTCATGGATATGGGGAATCGGGACAGTCTTTTTCTCTTCTGGAGGATCATACCGGCAAGGATTTCAGCATGATTAGCATAGACCTTCCCTTTCATGGAAAAACGGACTGGAAGGAAGGCCTGGATTTCACCCCGCAGCAGTTGAAGGAGATCATGGAGCTGGCAGCCGGCGATCTTTATTCCGCCCCAATTTATTTATTGGGTTATAGCCTGGGCGGACGCATTGCCCTCGGCCTGCTGGAACTGATTGCCGACAAAACAAAAAAAATCGTATTGCTTGCCCCCGACGGATTAAAGCTGAGCAGATGGTACAGGCTGGCCACGCAAAGCCGCCTGGGCAACCGTTTATTCAGGTTTACGATGAAAAATCCCGGCTGGCTTTTTTCGCTGATGTCTGTTGCCGGGAAGATCGGGAAGGGCAATCCCGGTATTTATAAATTCGGTAATAATTATATCCGGGATAAACAATCGAGAGATGAACTGTATAAGCGCTGGACGAGCATGCGAAGGTTTAAACCCAATCTTGTTGCAATAAAATCCCTTATTTTGAAACATCAGATCCCCGTGCGGTTACTGTATGGCCGGCACGACCGGGTGATGCGCTTTGAACACGGAGAAAAATTCAGGAAAGGGATCGATACATTTTGCGATCTTACAATTTTGCCGGCCGGGCATCAGCTCCTGCAGGAAAAAAATCTGGAGACCATTATTCAATTACTGAAAATCTAATGCACCTATTCTTCTATATCCTCCTGCTGATCCTGTTGGGATACGGAATACTCATTGAATACTACCGCAGATCCTGGAATGCCATTCCTTATTTCAATTTATCCGGAGAGCCTGGCAGCAAGGTTTCCGTTATCATTCCCGCTCGCAATGAAGAAGAAAATATAGGCGCCTGCCTGCAATCGCTGATCAACCAGAACTATGACCCGGAACTGCTGGAGATCATTGTAGTGAATGACCATTCCACTGACGGCACGGAAGAAGTGGTGAAGCGTTTCAACCGCGCCAATATCAAACTGATCAACCTGCATGAGCTGCCGGGCCCGATATCCGGAGCGCACAAAAAAAAAGCCATCTCCATGGCCGTTAGTCAGGCTTCGGGAGAGCTGATCATTACAACGGATGCGGATTGTACAGCATCCCCAGACTGGGTGAAATGCATGGCTGCAATCCATCAACAAAAGCACGCCGCTTTTATTGCCGCTCCGGTGAAGATCATGGATCGGGGCTCCCTGCTGGCTGTTTTCCAATGCCTCGATTTCATCAGCCTGCAGGGAATCACCGGCGCCGCCGTTCATAGCGGCATCCATTCCATGAGCAATGGCGCCAATCTCGCCTATGAAAAAAAAGCCTTTATTGCAGTAGATGGATTTGAAGGGATAGATTCGATCGCCTCCGGAGATGACATGCTGCTGATGCATAAGATCTATAAAAAATTCCCCGGTCGCATTTTTTTTCTCAAGACCAGGGAAGCCATTGTGCAAACACAGCCGGTGAAAAGCTGGAAAGCGTTTTTCAATCAACGTATACGTTGGGCCAGCAAGGCCGACCGCTATGAGGACAGGCGCATTTTCCGGGTCTTGCTTTTCGTTTACCTGATGAATTTGGAGCTGCTTGTCTTTTTTATCGTCAGCTTATGGAACCTGCACTGGCTGCTGCTTTCCATTGCCCTGCTGCTGGTTAAGACCCTGTTTGAGTTCAGGTTCATGTATACTGTCGCCCGTTTTTTTGAACAGGCCCACCTGATGAAATATTTTTTCTTCATGCAGCCATTGCACATAGTCTATACCGTTATTGCCGGATGGCTGGGCAAGTTCGGGTCTTATGAGTGGAAGGATAGAAAAATGAAATAATGCCATACTTTCGGGATCATGATGCCGACCAATTCCGCTTTTCAACGCAATGCCTGGAAGCGCCTGCTCAGGAACAAAGGCGCCATATTCGGCCTCATCGTGATCGGCATTGCCGTAATAGTGGCCATCATGGCCTATTTCATCGCTCCCGATCATTCCCCCGATGCCAACAGGATGATCCTGGAGATCGGCGGAAAAAAGCCGGGGTACCGGCGGCAGTTCCTTTTATTGCAAAAAGAAAAAACCATAGAAAGCCCGTCCCTGCTCAGCCGCCTCATTTATGGCAAGCCGGATGAATACGACCATATTCCCATTGAAGGTCATGCACAAAAAGGCGATAGCCTGATCGTGAACCGGTTCATTGATGAAGGCATAACAGAACGAACGGCATTCCTTATTCCAAATAACGCCTACCGAATAGTAACCAAAACATTTTTACTGGGCACCGACAAATACGGCAGGGATATTCTAAGCCGTCTGCTGATCGGTGTTCGGGTGAGCCTTGGCGTTGGATTGATCACCGTGCTCATTTCACTGAGCATCGGCATCTTGCTGGGAGCGCTGGCCGGTTATTTCCGGGGATGGATCGACGATATGATCATGTGGCTGATCAATGTGATCTGGAGCATCCCTACGCTGCTGCTGGTATTTGCTATGACCCTGATGCTGGGAAAAGGCTTCTGGCAGGTATTTGTGGCCATCGGCCTTACGCTATGGGTGAACGTTGCGCGGATCATCCGCGGGCAGGTGATGAGTGTAAGAGAGCTGGAATATATTGAAGCTGCAAAGGCACTCGGCTTTTCAACAGGAAGAATCATCTTCCATCATATTCTTCCCAATGTAATGGGGCCCGTGCTGGTAGTGGCTGCAAGCAATTTCGCTTCTGCTATTGTGATCGAGGCCGGACTGAGTTTTCTGGGAATAGGCGTTCAGCCTCCGCAGCCAAGCTGGGGACTGATGATCAAGGAAAATTATAATTTCATCATCACCCATAATCCCATGCTGGCGCTGGCCCCCGGCTTCGCGATCATGCTGCTGGTGCTTGCCTTTAATTTACTGGGCAATGGACTGAGGGATGCGTTGAATGTGAGGTGAGGTCGGAAGTCTGAAGTCCGAAGTCAGAAGTATGAGGCTTTTTTTCTTCCGACTTCAGACTTCATTCCTTATACACCTGAACATTCCTGTTGAAACTTTCTTCCAGGGAAATAAATGTTTCAGTGCGTTCGATGCCTTTGATCTTTTGCAGCTCGTCGTGAAGGGCAAAACGCAGTTGGTTGATGTCTTTGCATACGATCTCTGCAAACATGCTGTAGTTGCCGGTGGTATAGTTTAGCCTTACGATCTCCGGAATTTTGCGCAGCTCCTTGGCAACTGAATCATAGAGGGAACTTTTTTCAAGATAAATCCCGATAAAGGCGATCACATCATAGCCGAGCTGCTTGATATCTACATTTAACCGCGTACCTTTAACAATGCCGAATTCCTGCAGCTTTTTGATCCTTACATGAATGGTGCCGCCGGAAACGAACAGCTTCTTTCCCAGGTCGGCATAAGAAATTTCTGCGTTTTCCATCATTTCATGAATGATCTGCAGATCCAGCTTGTCGAGATTTAATTTTCCCTGCATTTTATGCTCAATTATGTAAATTTTCTACAATAAAATACAAATATTTGAATATTGTCGAATTTTTCAAAATTTATTTTGGAAAAAATGTAATGAATTGGGGAATTTGTTTAATATTGTACCGGCGAGTTCATTGAATAATGCCTACACTGTGGAGTGATGGAATCTTTGGCAGACATGCCCTCTTGTCTCGGGGGTGGGGATCACAGGATAAACGCAGCATAATGCCGGTTTCGTTTACGCGAGATCGACTGGGGTTGACCACCACAACATTGTACTGCAGCTAACTGCCCCGTGGAGGTTCGAATCCTCCCTCTACAGCCATGAAAGCCCGGATACTCAAATCCGGGCTTTTGTTTTTTATAATCTGCCATCAACAGTTATTCTTCCGCCTTCTTTGAGCGATCACTATTTTATAACACTTCCTAAAATAATTCTGGCATGAAATTAGACTTACGCGCAATAAAAAATTTTGTGACACCTGCACCTCGGCAAAAAAGAAAAAGGATTATTGACAGATTAGCAGCACTGGCGCTTGTTTCAGGAATAGCCTGCTTTGGTTTTATCTTCGTCGATTCCACTTCAGATCATGAAAAGATATTGCATTTCTCTGCGCATTTCGGAATGAGCTTTCTCATCTCGCTGTTTATCTATGCCCTTTGCAGTATGAAGCTTGGCATCAATGCAAAAAGGTCATTTGCTGTATTCATTATTTCCACTTTTGTCATCGGATGCATATATAAGTACTGGGAGATATTCAGTCAGGCGCTACCTGACCTGGGATTTGCCAAAATACTGGAGATAACCGGATTCTATACATCCATGTCCCAGAATATTGCGGGAATACTGGCAGCCATATATATCGTTAAATATTTCTTCAATCCTGTATTGATACTGACCCTGCCGGGAAATTTGATACTCAGGAAAGATTTCAGTTCTCCGAAAGATATGGCTTAACATTATTTTTTCCTGAGCTGCTTTATTGCATCCAATGTATTTTTTGTGAGTTCAGTCAGTGCAGAATATTTTTTCTGTTCCAGCATTTCCCGGCCGATCAGTGCGCTTCCCATGCCTACTGCAAATACGCCGGCATCGAACCAGGACTGAAGGTTTTCTTTTTCCGGAACCACTCCACCCGTAGGCATGAACCTCATGCCCGGAAAAACTTCTTTAACAGCTTTGAGATAAGCAGGCCCCAATAAAACTCCGGGAAATAATTTAATGCAGGTAATGCCATATTGTTCGGCTTTCATGATCTCGCTTGGGCTCATGCATCCGGGTATCCATAAGGTTTTGCTGGAATAGGTGGAATCATATACATCCTCGGTCAAGCCGGGACTGATGACAAAATCAGCTCCGGCCTGAATAAAAGTATCCGCCATGGCAGCATCCTTGATGGTGCCGATCCCCAGGTACAATTCTTTCATTTCCGAGGAAGCAATCCGTTTCATGGCCTCGAAATTTTTCAGGGCCTGCTGTCCGCGGTTGGTGTATTCAATAGCCCTGATGCCTGCTTCATAAAGGGATTGCATTACTGCTATGCTCACGGCTTCATCGGGATGAAAATACAAGGGCAATAATCCCTGCTGTTCTATTTGTGCCAGTATTGCTGTTCTTTTTTCCATGAGGTATCTGAAGTCTGAAGCCGGAGGTCTGAAGTTTGAAGATAAGAATTTCCTTCCGACCTCCGGCTTCAGACCTCAGACTTCTTATTTTTGCGCGATGGGACAGAATAAGCTGGCGCGGTTTGAAGCGCTGAAATCTTTCTCCAATGTATTACAATATCCGGAAGGAATGGCCGGGCAATGGGGCCGTTTTTTCGGCAACAATAATCCCATAACGCTCGAACTGGCCTGCGGCAAGGGGGAGTATACAGTTGCACTGGCCAGCATGTACCCGCAGCAAAATTTTATCGGTGTAGACCTCAAAGGCAACCGTATTTATGTCGGGGCAAAAAAATGCCTAGAGCAAAAGCTCGGCAATGCTGCTTTTCTGCGCACCCAGATCGACCGGATCGATTCCTATTTCAATGCCGGCGAAGTGGCCGGCATCTGGCTTACGTTCCCCGATCCGCAATTGCGCAAGTCGAGGGCCAAAAAGAGATTGACGCATCCCCGTTTCCTGCGCCTGTATCAGAAAATTCTTGCACCCGGAGCTCCGATCCACCTGAAAACGGATTCGCCGGTACTGTATGCATTTACCAGGCAGGTCATCGATATGTATAACCTGAACCTGCTTGCGGATAACGATGATGTATATGCGCTGGAGAATCCAGCAAAAGAACTGCAGATCAAAACCCATTATGAGGCATTGGACATAGCCCAAAGCAGAAAAGTGCATTATTGCTGTTTCAGCCTTCCGGAAAACAGTTTGCCATCCATTGATCATGAGTTGCAGCAATGGGTAAAGGAAATGGAAGAAGAAACTATTAAAATATAACCGATGCCGAAATCCAAACTGCCCAGTGTAAAACCTTCCGGAAAAAAAGATGAATCTTTTTCCCAACAGGTGTATGCAATCGTCCGCGAAATACCTAAAGGAAGAGTTACCTCCTATGGCGCTATTGCTGCTGCGCTGGGCAGCCGTGCAGCGCGACAGGTTGGATGGGCCATGAACAACGCAGTAAATGCAAAACCCAAGGTGCCTGCCCATCGCGTAGTGAATGGAAAAGGAATACTTTCCGGCAAGCATCATTTCGGCGGAAACCGCATGAAGGAATTACTGGAGAAAGAAGGCGTCAAAGTAAAGAATGACAAGGTGGTGAACTTTAAAGAGCTGTTCTGGGATCCATTGTCTGAACCGGGATTTTAAGCGATTTGGCTGATTAGCCTGATATTCACAATCCGTCTGGTTAATCCTTAAAATCGTTTAAAATCCCGGTTCAGACAAATCCAGATCATATCTTTCTTCATATAAATCCTGTCCCCACATCCGCAGGTTCTTCTCTCCCGTTTTCCGGAAACCATAGGAAAAATACAGTTTATGCGCAGTGGTCTGCTGATTGGTAGTGAGCAGGTACAGCTTTGAATATTGTTTCTCCCGGCAAAAATCGATCGCATCCTGTATCAGCTTTTTTCCCAGTCCCATTGCCCTGAAATCGGGATGCACCAGCAGCCAGCGCAACTGGGCCAGATATTTTGAATGACCGAGTATGGCCACCGCTCCCACGATCTGATCATCGAAACAGGCCAGGAATATGCGGTCTTTATTGGGATCGTATCGTTCCAGGAATTCATAAAAAGTCTTGCATACATATCCTTCAAATTCCTGGTTATAGCCTGTTTCCTTTGCATACAGATCGCCATGCATGTAGATGAGATAACCGATATCGCCGGGACGGAAATAATGCCTGATGGAAATATCATCCAGGGTTATTCCTCTTTTCATGGACAGGACGCGCTGGATGGTCTTCATGGCATTCGACACCGCTTCCTGCTGGCCCGGCTGCAGTGGAGCCAGCACTTCCTGGATCTGGTGATCGGAGCGCTCGTCGAGCGTTCGAAGCAGTTTCTGGCCTTTGGCTGTAAGCTGTAAAAAATAGGTGCGACCGTCTGCCGGAGATTGATGACGGTTGATGATATGATCTTTCTCAAAAGTTTTCAGTATGCGGCTGAGATAGCCGCCATCTATTTTCAGCAGCTCCACCAGCTTGCCTGCAGTACAATTTTCAATATGACCGATCTCATATAACACACGCGCCTCTGAAAAAGAAAAAGAACTGTCGAGGATATGTTGATCGAGAAGACCGACCAATCCGGTATAAAACCGGTTAAACTGTCTTATTGCACTGATTTTCTCAGAATCGGCTGACATAATGATCTTTTTTTAAGCCAATCTAAAGCTCCGAAAAATAGTTGACAAAAGCAAATAAATTATTTGACTACGTCAACTATTCTCAACATTGGAATTTTCTAAAAATGAAACTGAAAACGCTACCGGTAAGGTATAACCGCTGTGTTAATAATAAGGACTGATCATCAAATACACTACCACTCCGGTAACGGCCACATAAAACCAGAGCGGCCAGGTG
>CAYYZJ010000440.1:0-4347 GCA_964475615.1 uncultured Flavitalea sp.
AAAGGACGGAATTTTTCCCCCGCTTTTCCTTCCGACAGCACTCAATCGGCAATTGTCAATGAAACATTTGCCCGTGAGGCAGGATGGAAAGACCCGATCGGGAAAACAGTTGATCTTTTTTGGAGAAATCGCAAACTCACGGTAATAGGAGTGGTGAAGGATTATCATTTCAGATCGCTGAAAGAAAAGATCGGGCCTCAGCTATTCACGACGGAACCCGAAGGCAATACTTCGCAGTTCAATGTCCGGATCAATGCTGCGAATACCGCGCAGACGCTGCAGTTCATTGAAACCGTCTTTAAAAGACTGGCGCCTTTTTATCCGTTCAGTTATACTTTTAAAGAGGATAACAATATGAGCGCATACCAGGCAGAACAGAAATGGAAGCAGATCATCGGCTTTGCGGCTATTCTGACCATTTTTATTTCCTGTATCGGATTGTTCGGCCTGACCGCATTTTCCGCTGAACGGCGCACCAAGGAAATCGGCATCCGAAAAGTAATGGGCGCTTCGGTCGGAGATATCGTTCAGCTCTTGTCGGGCAACTTTCTGAAGCTTGTTTTACTCGCCAATATCATTGCTTTGCCTGTTGCCTGGTGGGCCGTACACCTATGGCTGGAGAACTTTGCTTATCATATTGCCGTTCGCTGGTGGATATTCGCCATTGCCGTGCTTATTATACTGGTGATCGCCTTGCTTACGGTAAGCATTCAGGCTATAAAAGCGGCAACAGCCAATCCGGTAAATAATCTCCGGACGGAGTGAATCTGTAATCACTGCTGCATGCCCTGCATATCGCCCTGCATGTCCTGATTGGCCTTGGTATTCTTGCGCTTGAACAAAGAAACATCGAATTTGCCGAAGCGGTAATTGAACTGCAGCCGGAACAACTGCGGATCGCGGCGGCGCACCACTTCCTGTGTAAAATAATCCGACGTGGTAAATACATCGCTCTTGCGCGTGCGGAAAATATCGTTTACGCTGAATGTGAGCGAAGCGGTTTTGTTCTTCAGGAATTCATACCTGATGGCGGCATCCACGCCGCCGATGGGCTTCGAATAGCCCTGGGCGTTACCGCTGACCGTTTGTCCCCAGCCTCTTCCTCCGCCTCCGTTGCTGGCGCTTCCTCCCGGAGGCAGCACGGTCTTTGACGTATAATCGCCGCTCAACTGCAGCGTGAAATTCTTGGGAAGCTTGAACGTATTGTTGATCTTTCCGAACCAGCTCCAGGTTTGTCCAACAGTCTGGATGCTGTCTATAGGATTGATCTTGGACGTGTAGATATTGATATTGCTGGTAATGTCCCACCACTTGGTGATACTATTGCGGCCGATCAGCTCAAGCCCGCCCACATAGCTCGAACTGGCATTGATAAACGTATTGATGATGACCGGCGAATCGGTTATCGGATTGAGCTCCTTGCTTTGATAACGGGTGATGAGATCGGTGGTGTATTTATAATACACCGAAGCGATGAACGTATTGTTCCTGTCGAAATTTTTCTGATACGATAATTCAAATGAATTGGTGAACTGCGGCTTGAGGTTGGGATTGCCCCTGCTCAGGTTCAATGAATCCGAATAATCGGTGAACGGGAACAACTGGAAAAAACTGGGCCTGTCGATGCGGCGCGTATAATTCAGTTGCAGCTCATTGTCATCGCCCAGCTTCTGCGAAAGAAATACGCTGGGAAAAAGGCTGATCGAATAATTATTGCTGAAATGGCCCAGCGTGTCTTTCAGTCCGCCGTTAGCTCCGTCCTTGATGGCATAGGTGCTGGAGCCGTCGTAATTGGAGCTTTCGGCCCGCAGCCCGACCTGGTAGCCGAAATTCTTGATGGAATTGGAATAGGTCACATATCCCGCATATACGCGGTCGTGATAGGTGTACTGGGACGAAAGGAGCGGAAGCGGAATAAAACTGCCATCCGGTTCATTGACCCCGATATTGTTCACGCTGCTCACATTGCGGATGGCCACCCTGGCGCCGGCTTCCAGCTTGGATTTTTCAGTGAGCGGGTTGGTATAATCAGTTTGAGCCGTAATGTATTCATTGGTGCCGTTGCCGATCTGCTGCTGGTTGTATACGGAGCTCAGCGGCTGACCCTTGACCTTGTAGATATCCGAGCTGATCAGGTTATTATTGCTGTTCTTTCCCTTGCTGTAGTTGGCATCTGCGGTCCATTCTTCGCCGGCTTTCGGAAAAGTATGCTTAAAGCTCAGCGATCCGCCGATATTGTCGAATTTTCCGGTGGACGTGGATAATCTTCGGGTATACGAAGACGTTGTATCGCCGTTGGCATAAAGCGAATCCACATAGAGATCGCTGTTCGTATACGGTTTGAAGTCTCCGTGCACGATGTTCCCGGAAACGGAAAGCGTGTTCCGGTTGTCGAGGAAATAATCTACTCCCAGCCTTCCGAACAGGAAAGAGCCTTTATTCACATTATAATCTTCCTGCAGCAGCTTGTTGAAAGGCTGATTCAAAAAAGTATAACGGTCGGTAGTGCCCGTGGCGATTGATCTGCGCTGGTTGTAATTGATATTGGCAAACACGTTGACCTTTCCCTGCTTTACATTGAGATCGGAACCGAGGTTGAAGCGGCCGCGCTTGTCGATGCCTGCTCTTACATTTCCATTGTATCCGGCCTTGCGGTTCTTTTTCAGGATGATATTGAGTATGCCCGAAGTTCCGCCGGAGGCATCGTATTTGGCGCCGGGATTGGTAATGATCTCCACACTTTGGATGGCATCGGCCGGGATCTGGTCGAGCGTAAGGGTAGTGGGGCGGCCGTCGACAAAAATAGTAGGCGTGCTGTTGCGTAGCGTTACATTGCCGTCGATATCCACAGCAACGGAGGGAACATTCTTCATCACGTCCGTTGCCGTTCCGCCGGGAGCGGTGAGGTCTTTTTCAACATTATACACTTTTCTGTCGATGCCCAGTTGCACCAGCGGCTTGGAAGCGGTTACCGTTACCTGGTCGAGGGTCTGTGCGTCGGCCTGCAGCTTGATATTGCCGAGGTCTTTGTCGACCGCATTCAATGCCTGTTGCATATCGCCCTGACCGAACTTGAGATCGAACGACACTTTCTGTTCATATACTTTATATCCTATAGCGGTGACCCTTAACCGAAAATTGCCGAAGATGGGCAGGTTCTCGAGACTGAAATTTCCTTTCGATTCCGTGATCATTCCGGCAATCACCTGGTCCTTCGGTTTTTTAGTAGCGGTATCGTATTTGGCCTGCACCAGTTGAACGGATACGCCGATCAATCCTTTATTGGTCTTTGCGTCTATTATTCTCCCGTAAAAATGACCGATGCTGGGTATCTGCCGTCCGCCCGCCCTTCTTCCTCCTCCAGGCATCTGTCCGGGTACCTGTGAAAATCCTTCACAAACGCCAATCATCGACAATACAAGCAGCAGCACTGCTTTGTGTAAGTACAAAATTTTCATATTTCACCGCAAAGTTTTGCTTAAAAAACCGGCCTGTCCCGTCATAATTTATAAACGGTATAAATTGAAGATGGAAGGGTCAGCGGAATAAACTTATTATTTAATTAATAATGTGATAAAGATCTGCATCACCCCGATCAAAAAGCCCAGCGCTGCCCCGATCACTTCCACGAAACGGAATTCTTTGGTGAGGATCTGGTTCAACATCTGCTCCAGTCTTTCTGAAGAAAAATTGACGATCTTATCTACCACTATTTTTTCCAGATCGAGATCATCCTTGATATGCCGCACATAATTCTGCATGATCACCGGGAACAGTTCCTCCAGCTCTTTCATAAAAACGGATTTCAACTGCTGTATAGTCTTTTCGCCGATGAACATCGACACCACCGGCATGGCTGCTTTGAGCTTATGCCGGAGAAAATCATCGATATGCTGGTCTGCCAGCGGTAATATCTTCTGCACGTTTTCGGGAGCGGTGATCGTTTTTTCGATGTCCTGGAAAGAAAGCAGCTCCTGTCCCACGATCCTTCCCAGGCTTTCTGCGATCTGCTGCTTGCGCTTGGGAAAAACGCCTTGCAGGGTCAGTCCCAGGAATCGTTTGGGTTCGTGCGGATGGAACAGCAGCTTCAATGCCATCCAGATGGTGAGCCAGTGAATAAAAGCGGAAATAAAAGGGATAGTATACAGCCAGGGATTCATGCGTTTATTTTGTGGCTGCGAAATTAATGTGCGAATGGCTAATGTGCAGATATGCGAATGCTTAATTTGTAATTATTTATCATAGTTAAGATTCTCATTCGCAAATTAGCCATTCGCAAATTCGCACATTTACTTTTTTTCATTAGTTTTGCGCCCTAAACGGTGGCTGTAGCTCAGTTGGTTAGAG
>CAYYZJ010000441.1:0-2679 GCA_964475615.1 uncultured Flavitalea sp.
GCATGCTATTTGGGGTAAGTGTTTGCACTTATGCCCAGCAGCCGGATTCTGTTATCGACAGGATCACCAATTTCCCCAATCAGTTTTTCGATAAGATCCGCAGTAAAACCGCTCATCTCAATGACCAGCTCACCAGGCAAATAGAAAAATATTTAGAACGCCTTGCCCGAAAGGAAAAAAAGCTCCAGGAGAAATTATCCAAGACCGATTCCACTGCTGCTAAAAATCTGTTTGCCGGCACTCAGGATAAATACCAGCAGCTCCTTCAACAATTGAAAAGTGAAACAGGCCAGAATGCCAAGCCGCTCAGTGGGGAATATATGGCTTATATCAATTCGCTGAAAGGATCGGGAGGCCTTTAAGTTCCGGGTGGGCTATAATTTTTGACGATCCAATACGATTTGCAAGATAAGATACTTAGAAATATGAAGAAGACATGCCTGTTTATTTTTTTGTTTCTCCCGGCAATCTATTCACATGCCCAGTTGGCCGGTTCATCCAATACCTATCTGAATAATTACGTTCAACCCGCACCCAATGCCGCAGCGCTTGGAAAGTATGCCGATTTCCCGGTCAGTTATTATACAGGTGTGCCTAATATCAATATCCCAATATATGAGCTAAAAGATGGTGCGGTGAAATTTTCTTTGTCATTAAGCTATCATGCAAGTGGAATACGCGTAGCGGAGATCGCATCATGGGTCGGCCTTGGCTGGGTGCTCAATTCAGGAGGAATGATCATGCGAACGGTAAGGGGAGCTCCGGATGAGGGAACACTGAAATCTTCAGGAGCGCCAGGCGGATATTATAAGGATTCGGGTTTAAAAAAACTGCCGCTCTTGCCTTACCCGGTAAACGGGATGATGACAAGTACTCCGTCTCAGTTAGCCATGCAGAGTTATGTAATTCCCGGAATTGCTGGAGGAACCATAGATGGCGAACCCGACTTATACACTTTCTGCTTTAATGGCTATACAGGCAAATTCGTATTTGATGAGAACCGGAATCCCAGATTGTTGACGGATGCCGATATCAGGATTGCCGTAAATTACAGCAATGGCCAGTTCACATCGTGGATCATAACCACTCCCGATGGCGTAAAATATTTTTTTGGAGAAGATGGCAAACAGGAAGTAACCCGTCCCTGGTCCCTGCTAAGCGGCAGCGACCCTGATTCCCAATTTCCTTCCGGCTGGTATCTTACGCGTATCGTATATCCCAACACAAAAGATACGGTATATTTTAGTTATGATGCTGAAAGCTACCTTTTTTACGACCTGGGGCCAGAAAGTCAGGTATACAATTTTATGGCGCCGGGAAGCGAAGGGCCTAATTCAGTATGTGATAACGGATCGGTTCGCCAGAATATGGTAAGGACCACCGTGAGCACCCAGCGGCTGACGGGCATTAAATCCAAAAACTACAATATTGTATTTGTAGCCAATACCTCGAGGCAGGACATACCACGCAATTATACTTACAAGCAGTTGGACACTATAAAAATATTTGCAGGCGCTCAATGCACCGATCAGTATGCGTTTACCTATTCCTATTTTCAATCCGGGTATGGAACAAGCTGCATTCAGTGTTCGGCAAATAACCCTTCCTGGCCCATTGATTCATCTGATGCCAAAAGATTAAAACTGGTTTCATTGAAAAATATTTCGGGTGACGGAACTATTTCAAAGCCTCCCTATGTGTTCCAATACCAGGATACTTTTCAATTGCCCCGCCGGTTGAGCTATGATCAGGATCATTGGGGCTATAGCAATAATTCGGGCGGTTCCAATAATCCTTTTTTTACCCCGCAGGTAACGTATGGAAATATGTGCACTTACAGTTCCTATGGCGCCAACAGAAATCCCCGGTGGCCTCAGATGGAAGCCGCTACCCTTTTGAGTATAAAGGATCCGCTTGGGGTGACTACCAAATTTGAATTTGAAGCAAACAGCGCCGATAATTTTTATCCGACTGCTATGGTAGGAGGATTAAGAATAAAGAGAATTATCACCATCGACAGCGTTACCGGTATCCAGCAGGTCCGGAAATTTCAATACAGCGGCGGAATATTATTTAAAACCCCGAACTATCTGATCCAACTTCGGAATGAGTTTTTCGTACCGCCTACATTAGGAGGGTATTCAGGATATCAGGGATATGGATATCAAAATATTATACCCGGCATGCTTAAACTCGGCCAAAGCCTTATACCATTGCAGGATGCCCAGGGAAACCATATAGGATATACGAGCGTAAAGGAAATTTTCGGTAACAACGGGGAGGGCGGTTCAAAGCGGTATAACTATCAGATGAACCTGAACCCGCATGGCAATTCCCGGCTGAGCCTGTACAATTATGCCAGCCAGCAATCCGTAAACTCGATATTCTATGGCATTGTTACCACGGTGGTCGGCAATGGTCATTTCAATGATATCCTGCCTCAGGATCTTCAATATTATTCAGGTTATGACGCAGATGCTTATTATCCCCTTGCGCCCGATCAGGACGATGAAAGAAGGGGAAAGCTTCTGTATGAAACTACTTATGATTCTGCAGGCAATCTGTTAAAAACTGTTTCCAACGACTACCGGGAATCATACCACGAATGGCAATGGATAAGGGGATTTAAAACATACCTGATACCGAATACCGCTGTTCAGAACAATGCCGGTATTATAG
>CAYYZJ010000442.1:0-8848 GCA_964475615.1 uncultured Flavitalea sp.
CCGGCTGAAGCGTGCAAAAGAGACCTACCGGGAAGTGGAATTGCTTATTGCCAACGAATTTTATAATGGCGCGGTTAACAGGTTATATTATGCCTGCTTTTATGCTGTATTGGCCCTTCTGCTGCACAATGGAATCGCCACTCAAACCCATGCAGGCGCCAGGCAAATGTTTGGATTGCACTTTATCAAAACCGGCAGGATTGACCCGGAACTAGGCAAGTTTTATTCTGCTATTTTTAATTCCCGCCAAACGGGCGACTATGATGATTTAATCAGTTTCGATAAGGAAAAGGTCTTACTATTTATGGAGCCTGCGTATAATTTTTCAAATTGAATCTTTGTTGAAGGAGTGAAGCAATATCCCCAAAATATCTACGAACAAGGCCAGGTTCTCCTGATCAACAAACCCCTGCACTGGACATCGTTCGATGCAGTCCGCAAAATCAGGAACCTGGTAAAGACCAAAAAAGTAGGCCATGCCGGAACCCTCGATCCGCTGGCCACAGGGCTGCTGATCATCTGCACAGGCCGGTTCACTAAAAAGATCAATGAATACATGGCCCGGGAAAAAGAATATACCGGCACGTTCACTTTGGGTGCCGTTACGCCCACTTATGACCTGGAAAGCAGTCCACAGGATTTTAAAAGCATCGAGGGAATTACAGAGGAGCAGATCAGGAAAGCGGCACTCGGGTTAACGGGAGAGATATTGCAGGTTCCGCCCATTCATTCAGCCATAAAAAAAGAAGGCAAGCGGGCTTATGAGCTGGCGCGCAAAGGCAAAACCATCGAACTGGAGCCCAGGAAAATCTTTATTAAAGAATTTGAAATTATAAAGACTGATTTGCCCATTGTTCATTTCCGGGTAGTTTGTTCAACGGGAACGTATATACGCAGTCTGGCCAATGATATCGGAGCTGAGCTGGGATGCGGCGCTTACCTCAGCAGCCTCTGCCGTACGCGGATCGGGGCGTTTACTTTAAGTGAGGCGATGACGATGGAAGAAGCGGAAAAAACAATTAAAGAAAATGTGGAAATGTGAAAATGTGGAAATGTGGAAATGTGGAATGGAGGGCGTTTTGATTTTAGCAGTTTTTATATTCTTCATTCTTCATTCTTCATTTTTCACATTTCCACATTTTCACATTTCCACATTCCCCACATTCCCCACATTCAGAACGGATAATTAATCCCCAATTGAAACTGCCCGTCGAGCAATTTCATATCATAAAACCAGCGGTTGCTGTATTCTATCCTTTGCGGATCTCTTATTTTATATGCCCAGTCGAGGCGGATGGTGAAATAGCTGAAATCGAGCCTCAGCCCTGTTCCTGCGCCAACAGCAAATTCCTTGAAGAAGCGGTTGAGCTGAAAATCGCTTCCCTGCGCTTCTGCGGAAGTATCGATCGGCTTGCGATCCCAGATATTGCCGGCATCCATATATAACGCGCTCCTGAGCTTTACGCCGTATACCGTTCCCAACAGAAAACGGTATTCGATATTTCCTTCGAGCTGAATATCGCCGAAACGGTCGAGTGTATTATAACGCGGGTCTGAATAGAATTTGGAAGAGCCCAGTCCCAGCCGCCTTACTCCCCAGGCGCGCATGCTGTTGGGGCCTCCGGCCCAGAAGGCTTTATAGAACGGAAGCGTTTGTTCATGGGCCGTATCCCCCTGCTTTCCGTAAGGAATTCCTGCGCCTGCATAGGCCCGCATCACGAGCTGCGTTTTTCCGTAATTGATATTGTGCACGAATTCGATATCTCCTTTCAAAAACCGGAACAGCGGGCCTTTGTCCAGCGACGTGATCAGTCCCGCCCAGGCGCCGCTTTCTTCCACACTGAACCGGAATACATTGGTTTTATTGTCCCTTTGCCTGATGGAAGTATAACCGAACTGCTCGCCGATGACCAGCCCGGTTCTGAAAGCAAGCTGAAGCGAAGGATTGGTCTTGAGAATATTATTCAGGCTGTCTGTCTTGGTAAGCGTGGCATATTCAACATTCGGGAATTTGACGATATAGGTTTTGTTGCCTCTCGTCCACTGATATCCCCAGGAGCCGGCAATGGAGCGAAGCGTATAAAACTGACGGCGATCCGTAAACGTTGCAGAAAGGTTGAGTACGGATTGCATGTTTTTCAATCTGCCTTCCCGCCGTATCGGGAACGGCGTAATGAGCCGGGGAAAAGCAATGGTATGTGAAAGGCCGACCTGCGTGGTCTGAATAAAATGACCGCCCAGTTCTACCCCCGTCCGCAGCGCAGTGGTCGTTCTGACCGATTGCCTGTACGCATTGCGGTTCTGCAATCCCAGGTTCACGCCAACACCGAAGAGATTGCTGGTGGTAACGATATCGGTGGTGTTGCGGCTGGCTTCCAGCGAAACATCCATATTCTGTTTTTTGGCAGGATACATCCGCACGGTAATATCGACGAGTGAATCGGCGAGTTCGGAATCATCGAAATCGATATTATAATATTGCCAGGCCGAGAACTGGCCGAGCCGGTTGGAGGTGCGGTAATAATTCTCCTGGCGATAGAGCCTGCCCGGCCGCAGGAAAATATTGTTCACGATAAAAGGCAGCCTGAACTTGTTCGACCGCGTGATCACGTCGACCCTCCTGATATTGGTCGTATCATTTTTTACCGTTACTGCCGTATCTTCCGTTATAGGCAGGTCGGGGAAAACAGTGACCTTGCCGATATAATATTTGGTGAGATGGCTTGAATCCCGCACCGGCCTTTGCTTTACCGAAACATTGATGGTCGGGTTCTCCCTTCTTTTATTCAGTTGTTCCAGCAGGGCAGCCTGCTGAAGCGGATCGAGCGTGGGATCGATGAGGGCAGCCACTACCGTATCGTGCTCCACATAAAGATCTTCCCTGGAAAATTTATAATAACCGTTATTGCGAAGCGTATCTACGATCCTGTTGATCTCATCCACCAGCACCTGCTTGGAATAAGGCTGGCCTTTTTTCAGCAGCGATTCATTTTTCGATTTCATGACCAGTTCCTGCAGGGCCGGCGTTTCCAGATCATAAGCAATAGAATCGAAAGTGACCTGCTTGCCCGGAGTGACCTGGAAACTCGTGGTCACGCGATATTGATCATGATGCGCTGTATCCGTTTTGACGGAATATTTGATACCGGGCGAATAATACCCGATGGAATTGAGCAGCGAATTCATGAACGTAATGGAACGGGCAATATACAGGCTGTCGAAGGTGGCGGGATAGGAGATCCTTTTAAAGATCATCCAACTGCTGACCACCCTTACCTGGAGGCTGTCGTCGAGCTGATTGTAAAGCCTTGCCAGCAAAGCCTGCTTTTCATCGCGGCGCAATTTGGATTCTACCAGCTTAATGCGGGTCTTGTACACAAACGGCTTGTATTTCTGGTATTGATGTTTTTTGGGAGCGAGACAGGAAAAAAGCATCAGGCTCATCAGCGCTGGCAGCAGGACTGCAGGATTGAACAAAGATGCTGTAACTTGCCGGCGATATGGCATAATTGGATTAACCAGAATTTTACGAATCACCTGAATATGAAATTGGTTTGCAGACCTGGAACCTTGCAAACCAATTTCAGTTTAACTTATGTGCGTAAACAAAAATCAATGCTTGTAAAATCGCAGGTCAAATATATTAAATGTTTCGGCCATAAAAAATTCCGCGATCAGGAAGGGGCTTTTGCCGCAGAAGGAAAAAAGCTGGTTGCCGAACTGCTGAGCGCTTCCAATATTGAGCCATTGCAATTGTTTGCAGAAGCAGCATGGATAAGGGAGAACCAGGAACTGCTGAAAAGATCGGCTGTGCCCGTAACTGAATTGAAAGAAACAGAACTCGAACGCATCTCTTCGCTGACCACGCCCAACCAGGTGCTGGCCGTGTTCAGAAAGCCGGTGTTTGAACCCATCCGCCCGCAGGGAAAGATCAGCCTGCTGCTCGACGGCATACAGGATCCGGGCAATATGGGAACCATCATCCGCACGGCAGACTGGTTCGGCCTTCAATACATCATCTGCAGTGAAGACTGTGCTGATGCTTTCAATCCAAAGGTCATACAATCCACCATGGGCAGCATCGGCCGCGTGCAGGTCATCCATACTTCATTGTCTGCTTTTTTGAAAATGCATCCCACAATAGCTGTCTATGCAACTGCATTGACCGGTGCGGATGTGCTGGGCATGAATCGCCTGCAGGAAGCTTTTATCATCATCGGCAATGAATCGAAAGGGATCGATGAAGCCTTGTTAAAGGATCTGAAATATCAGCGCATAACCATTCCCGGTAAAGGGAAAGCCGAATCGCTGAACGCAGCAGTGGCAACAGGCATCGTGCTCGCGCATCTTGTTCCCCTCACCTGAACGCAATGGCCTTTACCGGTCGAATTCGTCTGATGATCAACGTGGGGATCATCAGCACCAGCAGGCAAACCAAAAATGTTCCGAGGTTCACCAGCACAATATGCCACCATTCCACTTTCGCCACTGCCTTTGAAATGAAGTATGCTTCTTCAGGCAGCCGGATAAAACCATAGCGTTGCTGCAGCCAGCAAAGCATCAACCCGAAAAAATTGCCCAGGATGATGCCGCTCAGGGTAATGACAGCGCCATGATAAAGGAAGATCTGACGAATTGAACCGTCGGTAGCGCCCACTGCTTTCAGTATGCCCACCATGCGTGTGCGTTCCAGCAGCAGGATAATGAGGCAGGTAACGAGGTTGAGCACCGCTACCACGATCATGATGGCGAGCACGATGGCAATGGTGAGGTTTTGCAGGTTGAGCCAGTCGAAGACATTCGGGAATACTTCGCGGATGGTGCGGCTGTTCCAGGTATTGGGCAATTGCTGGAATATGCTATTGTTGACGGTATCGAGCCTGCGATAGTCTTTCAGAAAAATTTCATAGCCGCCGATCTCATTCGCATTCCATCCGTTCAATCGCCGGATCAGCCTGAGGTCGGCAATGGCATTCAGCTTGTCGTAGTCTTCGATGCCGGTTTTGAAAATGCCCGCTACGGTCATGGGCCTCACGCGATGCGAGCCGTCGGGCTGAATGAAATAGAGCAGCGCCTTGCTTCCGGCCTGCAGCTTGAGCTGGTCGGCAGTGTAGGAAGAAAGGTTGATCTCGCTGCTGTATCCGCTGTCGGGGAACTGCATCCACCGTCCGCTTTGCAGAAAGCCGTTGAGGTTGCCGAAATCATAATTTTTCTCCACTCCTTTCAGCAATACGAATTCGATGCTCTCATTGCCTTTCACGATGGCATTCTTGGTGGCAAAGGCCTGAACCGTTTTTACATCGGGATTGGCGCGGATGATGCGCAATACCGTGTCGTTGCCTGCTATGGGCGATTCTTCGGCAGTGGCCGCTTTATCGGGCTCAAAATGCTGAACGCGGATATGTCCCGAAAAGCTGAACATCTTCTGCGCGATCACATACTGGAAGCCATTGGTAAAAGCCAGGGTGAGCAGCATGGCGGTTACGCTGATGGTAGTGGCCACAATGGCCAGGCGGATGATGAACCGCGAAAAAGACTGCTGCCGGTTAAAAGCGATTCGCCTTGCTATGAAAGCGGCTACGTTCAATAGGTGCTGTTTGATCGTCAAAAATAGCTTTCGCGCCCTTACCATAAAAGTTTTTTCCATTTTTTAGTATTATCATTGCAATCGCATTGGCTGACCCGATAATCTTTCGCTGATGAAAAATACCTTCCTGATTTGCTGCTGCCTGATCTGCCTTAGTGCGTTTTCGCAGACACCGGATTCGGTATATGCTCCCAATATCAAAACCCCGCAGTTATATGCTTATGGCAACCAGCTCGGCTATCCTGTTCTGCGGCTGAACGGCAACGACAGGATGGAGCTGCATTTCGACGACCTCGACGCCGATGTGAAAAATTATTATTATACCTTCCAGATCTGCGATGCCGACTGGAAGCCCGCCCTGATGAGCGAGTTCGATTACCTGCGCGGCTTTTCGCAGTTGCGGATCAGCACCTACCGCTTTTCTTCGATTGCGCTTACCCGTTATACCCATTACCAGGCCGTTCTGCCCGATCCCCAATGCGTGCCCACCCGTTCGGGGAACTATCTGCTGAAAGTTTTTCTGGACGGGGATACTTCGCGGATCGTATTCACCCGCCGGTTCCTCGTTATTGAAGACGGGGCCAGCATCGGAGCGCAGGTATTGCAGCCCTTCAATCCGCAGATCGCGCAAACGCATCAGAAGATACAGTTCACCGTGAACCTGCGCACGCTGAATATCGTCAATGCATTCCAGCAGATCAAAGTAGTGGTGTTGCAGAACAACCGGTGGGATAATGCCCTGCATTTATCGAGACCCAGCTTTTATTCGGGCAATACCATGCAGTACAACAGCGACGACGATCTGGTTTTTCCCGCGGCCAAGCAATGGCGCTGGCTCGATATCCAGAGCTTTCGTTTCCAGAGCGACCGCATTCAGCATGTGGATTATTCCAAAACGGCCACTTCGATCATCGTAAGGCCCGATCCCGACCGATCGCATCAGCCTTATTATTTTTTCAGCGATATCAACGGGATGTTTTATGTGCAGTCGTCGGAGAACGTCAACTCCCAATGGCAAACGGATTATGCCACCGTGCATTTCAGCTTTGTTCCGCCCGGCAATATTCCTTTTCCCGACAAGGACGTATACCTGCTCGGCAAGCTGACGGATTATTCGCTGAACGATTCCACCAGAATGAATTTCAATGCCGACAAAGGCGTATATGAGGTCACGGCCTTTTTGAAGCAGGGTTATTATAATTATATGTATGTTACCGTAAACCGGAACGATCCTTCCAGAACACCGTCATTTGAATTTACCGAAGGCAATAACCTGGAGGCGGAGAACGACTATACCATCTATGTATATTACCGCCGCCTCGGCGACCGTGCCGATCAACTCGTGGGGATGGCTTCGTTGAATACGATGACGAGATAGTTTACAGTTTGTGGTTTACAGTATACAGTTCAGCGATTCAGAGTTTATGATCGATCCCGCATTCAGAACTGTAAACTGAAAACTATAAACCGGAAACTTCTTATCTTTGCAGCGGGCAAGTCTTATACGACCAGCTCCCGCTGAATCCCCCCAGGGCCGGAAGGCAGCAAGGGTAGGTGGTCGTAGCGGTGCGATGTAAGTAACTTGCCTTTTTTTTATTGAATCAGGAACAAGTAATCTTAAATATCAGACAGTCATGAAATTTTTTATCGATACCGCCAATCTGGCACAAATAAAAGAAGCAAACGACCTGGGCATTCTCGACGGAGTAACCACCAATCCTTCCCTGATGGCAAAAGAAGGCATCAAGGGGGAAGAGGCGATCATGAAACATTACAAGACCATCTGCGAAATGGTGCCTAACGGTGCGATCAGCGCTGAAGTGATCGCCACCGATTTCGATGGTATCGTTGCAGAAGGGAAAAAGCTGGCGGCCATCCATCCGAATATCGTCATCAAAGTGCCGATGATCAAGGATGGAGTAAAAGCATTGAAATGGTTTTCCGACAACGGGTTCAAGACCAACTGTACACTGGTATTCTCCGCCGGACAGGCCATCCTTGCTGCCAAGGCCGGCGCCAATTATGTTTCTCCTTTTATCGGAAGGATCGACGACAGTGTATGGGACGGCGTTCAGCTCATCGAGCAGATCGCGAATATCTACGCCATCCAGGGGTTTGAAACCGAAATACTCGCCGCTTCCATCCGCAGTTCCCTGCATATCGTTAAATGTGCCGAAGCAGGGGCCGATATATGTACATGCCCGTTAGAGCCCATCCTTGGCTTGCTCAAGCATCCGCTTACCGATATCGGGCTCGCTAAATTCCTGGCCGACGCAAAAGGCGCGAAATAAGCCGGTCGATCCCGATCAATAGCAATCCCACGCCGGTAAATGCGATCAGCAGTATGCCCGTATTGCGAAGCGTATGTGCATACCCGAGAGTATTTACGTCGATGAAAGGATAGGGATACCATCCGGTCACTGCACCGCGGATCGTGGTGTAGATAATATAGATCAGCGGATAGATCAGCCAGGTCAGGACGTCTTTCCATTTCAGTGATCCTTTCAACACAAAAAATATCCAGTAAACCAGATAAAGAACAGGAATGATATCATGCAGGATCATGTCGGCTGTTTTTTGCCAGCCCTGCGGATCCCAAAGCGCTCTCAACGCCAGGGAATATACGAGCCCGACGATGCCGATATAAAGCGCTATGCCCGATTGAACGGCAGGTCGCGAAAAGAACCGCCCCGCGCGCGACGACGGGCTCAGCAACACAACAGTAAAGCAAAGCGCTACCAGCAGATTGGTAAGAATAGTAAAGTAGCCGAAAAAATTGCCGATCGGTTTTCCTTTGGGTGCATTGGGCATGAGATAAAACTGGAGCAGCAGCGCAAACCAGCCCAGCAAAGCCATGCCTGCCATGAATACGGTTCTCAGGTTTTTTGATCTTATCATAATTGGCATCATCCATTTCCCATTCATCCCATCCATCCCACTCATCCCAGTTCAGACATCCTATACATCCCAGTTCTACCGATACACCCTCACATAATCCACCAGCATCTGCTGCGGGAAAACGGTGTCATCAACTCCTTTCTGTCCACCCCAATTCCCGCCCACGGCAATATTCAAAAGCAAGTGCATAGGTTGACTGAAAGGCCAGGCATCATATCCGCTGTGCTCATTGCCGAAGCTGAAATATTTTTTATCGTCCACAAAAATGTGAATGCTGTCGGCGTCCCACTCCAATGCATATACGTGAAACGCATCCCCGAAATCGGGGACTGTCGTAATCGCCGTCTTTTGCGTATGTATGAC
>CAYYZJ010000443.1:0-2550 GCA_964475615.1 uncultured Flavitalea sp.
GATTATGCCGATCGGTCATTTCCAGTACAATGATGGCAGAAGTAAAAGGCGTTCTGGTAACTCCGGTAAGAAAACCGACCATGCCGGCCAGCACCAGCACATTGGTATTTCCCCCTGAAAGATGGAACCAGCCGGATATCACTGCTCCGATGCTTGCCCCTGCACTCAATGAAGGAGCGAATATGCCGCCGGCTGCACCCGTTGTAAAAGACAAGATGGAACCGCTTATCCGCAGCAGCGGGGTGTACCACGACAAATATTTCTGCGGGGTGAATAAAGCGGTTGTCATCAGCTCTTTTCCGGAGCCAAGCGCGATCTTGTTTATGAAAAAAGCGAAGCCGGCAATGATCACACCGCAGGCAATGACATAAAAAAGCGAATGGTATTTGCCTTTGAATGTGGATTTCCATCTCAATACGATCAGGATAATTTTTCCCATGGCGCTGCCTGCCAGTCCGGCAATAAGCGCTACTACAATCACCCCTAAAAAAGTAAATGAAGAGATGCCGCTTACATCGGGGTAGCCCAGGTACAGATAAGGCCCCAGCAATGCCTGCGCCGTTAAGCCGGCGATGATGATGGCAGTAAAAAGAGCGGTTTTGAAATGATTGATATGCGTGCGGGTCAATTCTTCTACAGCAAATACAATTCCGCCCAAAGGAGTATTGAATGCAGCGGCCAGTCCTGCGGCAGCGCCGGTCATGATCATATTCTTCTTGGAAATCTTGGGCCACCAGGCGGGCAGCCACTGATTGATCTTTCTGAACACAGATCCCGCTACCTGTATGGTAGGCCCTTCCCTGCCGATCACGCCGCCGCCGAACACCATGAACAGGCTCGACAATATTTTGATCAGTACGATACGCAGGCTAAGGAATTTATTCACTTTTTCATTGTACCTTGGAGTAGCCAGTTCAATGGATGCCATGATCTGCGGTATGCCGCTGCCGCGAGAATAAGGCGCAAAATGCTTTACCAGCCACCATCCTGCAACAAAGCAGGCCGGAGTGATCAGAAAAAGCAGCCATGCATGATGAGAAAAAATATAGGAAGTGCCGTGTTCGGCCAACAGGAAAAGCTTTGCATATACAACGGCCACCAGCCCGGTAATGAGCGAAGCGATCCAGAAAGGAATAGCCTGAAGTAAATTAAGTTTTAATTTTTCGTTACCGATGCGATCGATCAATCGTTTCAACAGGGCGCGCAGTCTGCTTACTATAATCATGTCCGAACAGGTTAAACTCCAAGATTAGATCCAAACTGCAAATATAAGACCCGCAGACCAAAAAGTTTTGATCTGAACCGCAACTGAAGACCGGAACAGGAAATGATCAGGCTTTTTTCGTGTACTTGATCTCCATCGATTTGAATTCTTTCCCGTCAGGCATCACATAATACATTTCCATGATCTTGTTGTTATCATCGATGAATTTCATCACCTCGCGCACCGGTATGTCTTTTCCGGTAGATGGATCAACCATTTTGCCTGTGAGATTAATGCTTTTGGTGCTGGCATCCCAGGCGCCTTCCAGATACATAATGCCTGTGCCCATATTATCGATCCAGGAGTTGACGAAGATTTTCTTGGCATTATCATAGCCTGTTATGCCGATGCCTTCAAATGGCATGCCCATGAAATTGCCGGTGCTCTTTGTTTGCAGATAACGGCCGCCCAGGATCATTTCATCTTTGGATTCGCCGGTGGCGTTGATGGGAGGAGTGCCGGGCTGCGACCACATGGTGATGGCGCCCGTCCAGGTTCCGGTCGATTTGGCCAGCAGGCTGTGCACTTCGCCGGGAGTTGAATAAGCCATCAGGACTTTCATTTCGTCCTGGCTTTGTGCAATAACAGATATACAACAAAAATGAATAGATACAGCAAGCAGAAAGGTGGTTAGCTTCCTCATAAAAAAAGTTTTAGTCGTTTAAGTTACGAATAATTCATAATATGCATGTTAAGTAAATTTTAAGAGATGAATTACCGCAGGCTCGGCCGGTCGCCGTTAGAAGTGAGTGAGATCGGCTTCGGGTGCATGTCGCTCGGCAGCGATGATGCGGCCAATGCCGCGCTGATCAGGCGTGCGCTGGATCTGGGCATTAATTTTTTCGATACGGCCGATCTCTATCAGCAAGGTCTAAACGAAAAAACGCTCGGCAAAGCGCTGAAAGCAAATCGCAAGCAAGTGATCATTGCAACCAAAGTAGGGAACCAATGGAGAAAGGACGGCAGCGGATGGGACTGGAACCCGCATAAGGACTATATCCTTTCCGCCGTTGAAGAAAGCCTCAAGCGACTGCAAACCGATTATATCGATCTTTACCAGCTTCACGGCGGCACCATAGACGACCCGATCGATGAGACCATCGAAGCTTTCGAGCTGCTTCAGCAACAAGGCAAGATCCGCTATTACGGCATATCTTCCATCCGTCCCAATGTGATCCGCGAATACTGCAAGCGCTCCAGGATCATAAGCGTGATGATGCAATACAGCCTGCTCGACAGGCGCCCCGAAGAAACCTGTTTCGATTTATTGCAGGCAAACGGCATCA
>CAYYZJ010000444.1:0-3801 GCA_964475615.1 uncultured Flavitalea sp.
CGAGCGTGCAATCATGGCCGTTATATTGTCTTTTCTGACCTCGCTCATGAGCTGTGTAGCGATCCTGGCCCGCAGATCGCCCTTCCTGCTGCTTGGATTATAAGGACAATCTTCCGTCATAGGCCCGTCGACCCTTCCGTACATATATACATTATCGAGGAAGATGAGCCTGGCATTTGCGCGCTTGCAGGCTTCGATGGTATTGTCCATGATCCTGGGCCATTGCTGCCGCCAAACGGAATAATCGTATTTCAGTCCAACGCAGAGATAAACCACACCGGAGCCCTGCACGGCAGCAACGGTTTGCTGCAGGTCGGTAACATCGGCAGCCACGGTCTCAGCGCCGGCCACGGGCTTTGGATTCCGGGATACCAGCCTGATTGCCTCTTTGTTGCGGATCAGCTCCTGGGCCAGGCCATCGGCAATAACCCCTCCTGCACCGAGTATTGTATGTAAAGCCATATTCTGGATTTTTTTCAAAGATACTTCTATCCGGAATGCTGATTATGCGCTACATCCGGCTATCCTTTCGGGTGACCTTCGGAAAAAAATTAAACAAACGTTTGTTTTATTCCTGACTAACCCTTTAATTTTGCATCCTCTTTGCTTGTGAAAGAGAAATACAAGCCGAGCCTATAGCAACTAACGAGTATGTATATTTGCTTGCTGCATGAGATCTTGTTTTTTTATTTAACATACAGGGATCGGACAGTGATAAAACTGCCGGCCCTGTGGTACTTGCCCAGGCGGGGCGTTGTCAGGTCATTTACAATAATAATTAACTGATGAAAAGAATTTTTTTAGGATTGGGTATAGCCCTGCTGCTGACCAGCGCTAATCTGCATGCTCAGACTGTTGCCTCCGATTCATTGCTGCAGGAAGCCAGTCTGGAGAACTGCATTCAATATGCACTAAAGCATCAGCCGCTGGTCAATCAGGCACTGATCGACGAACAGATCACCGACCGGGAGATCAAAAGCAGGCTGGCTGATTGGTTTCCGCAGATCAACCTCACTGCCAGTTACCAGAATAATTTTCAACTGCAGACGACGAAATTCGGCACCCAGACCATCAATATCGGCACGTACAATACCTCCAGCGCCCAGTTCGGTCTTACACAAACCATCTTCAACCGCGATGTGCTGCTGGCCAGGAACAGTGCGGGCGATGTACGCACGCAGGCCAAGCAGTTAACGGCCAATGACCGGATCGCCGTAGCGGCCAATGTAAGCAAGGCTTTCTATAATGTACTGCTCTCCAGGGAACAGATCGACCTGTATGCGGAGGATATCGTGCTGCTCGAAAGAAGTCTCCGGGATGCCTTCAATCAATATAAAAGCGGTGTGGTGGATAAAACCGATTACCAGCGCGCCACCATCTCGCTCAACAATGCAAGGGCGCTGAAAAAAACTTCGGAGGAACAATTGAAAAGCAGCCTGGCTACCCTGAAAGTGCTGATGAGCTATCCGCAGGACGCCGTGCTGAATTTAGTTTACGACAGCGCGCAAATGGCGCGCGAAGCGTTATCGGTAGATACCAGCATCCAGGTGGATTACCGCAACCGGATCGAATACAAATTGCTGGAAACACAAAAAAAATTGCAGCAGGCCAATCTCAATTATTACAAATGGGCCTATATCCCTTCGCTTTCCGCATTTGCCAATTACAACCTGAATTATCTGGACAATCAGTTTAAGAACCTGTATAAAAATAATTTTCCCAATTCCTATGCGGGACTTACCTTAACCTATCCCATCTTCCAGGGCACCAAGCGCAGCCAGGAAATCAAAATAGCCAGGCTGCAGCTCGACAGGCTGGATTATGATTTCATAGCCCTGAAAGATTCCATCAGTTCCCAATACACGCAGGCCCTGGCGGCATACAAGGCCGATCTGAATAATTATTTCCTGCAGAAAGAAAACCTCGACCTGGCCCGGGAAGTATATAATGTGATCCAACTGCAATACCGGTCGGGCGTCAAAACCTATCTGGATGTGGTTACGGCCAATAACGATCTATTCTCTTCACAAATCAATTATAGCAATGCCTTGTACCGGGTTTTAAGCGACCGGGTGGATGTACAACGTGCATTAGGCGCGATTCAATATTAATAACATTCAAACAACTCAGATATATGCAAAAGAACGTCCGTTGGTGGCCATTACGTATAGCGGCATTGTTTATACTCGCTTCCTGTGGCGACAAACAGCAGCAGCAACAGGGACAGCAGTCCGGGCCGGTGCCTGTAACCGTAGATACCGTAAAACCTTCCCGAGCTGTTTATTTCGATGAATATCCGGGTACGGTTACTGCGCTCAAGCAGGTACAGATCACTGCGCAGGTAAGCGGATACATTACCGGCATTCATTTTAATGACGGCGATGTGGTAAAGCAGGGCCAGAAATTATATACGATAGATGCTCAGATCTATGATGCCAATTACCAGCAGGCGATTGCCAACCTGCAGGTGCAGGAAACCAATCTCGTCAAAGCGCAGAAAGATGCAGACCGTTATCATGAGCTGGATAAGAATGACGCCATTGCCAAACAGCAGGTCGATTATGCCGATGCTGCGCTGGATGCCGCCCGAAAACAGGTGGATGCCGCCAAGGCAGCGGTGAACAGCGTAAAGGCCAATGTGCAGTTTGCCACGATCTATGCGCCTTTCAACGGAACCATCGGCATTTCGCAGGTGCGTATCGGTACTGCTGTGGTAGCCGGCCAGACCATCCTCAATACCATATCCACCGACAATCCCATTGCCGTTGATTTTCCGATCGACCAGAAAGAAATGTACCGGTTCAACCAGATGCTGGCAAAAGGCAGCAATCCCAAAGATTCTACTTTCACCATTGCATTCAGCGGTGAAGTATATCCGTATCCGGGAAAGCTTAGCCTGATAGACCGCGCAGTGGATCCGCAAACAGGCACCATCAGGGCGCGATTGGTTTTCCCCAATGAAAAAAGACTGCTCAGATCCGGCATGAACGGCATCGTTCGCGTGGCCAACAAATCGGAAACCAATGCAACGCAAATTCCTTATAAAGCCGTTGTTGAGCAATTGGGCGAGTTCTTTGTTTATAAAGTAGGAGACAGCAGCAAGGTAACACAAACCAAAATACAATTGGGTGTGCAGATAGGAAACAATGTGATTGTAAAGCAAGGGCTCAAGCCTGGCGATAAAATTGTGGTTCAGGGAGTGCAGAACCTGAGAGAAGGCGCTGTGGTCACTACGGCTCCTCCACAACAACCCGGCGCAGGACAAGGGAAAAAGTAAAGCGTATTTCTCCATTCACAATTCAACAAGATGATAGCAGATACTTTTATTAAGCGGCCCGTTACGGCAATCGTTATTTCAATTGTAATTGTGCTGGTAGGTATCATTGCCATGATTTCGCTGCCCGTAGCACAGTATCCTGATATTTCGCCGCCAACCGTTTCCATTGCCGCCAATTATACAGGTGCGGATGCCCAGACGGTTGAGCAAACCACCACAACGGCTATCGAAACCCAGGTAAACGGAACGCCGGGAATGAGCTATATAACCAGTGGCAGCACCAATGCCGGCGCAAGCAATATTACCGTATACTTCGATATAGGCACCAATATCAATATTGCCACCCTCGATGTGCAGAACCGCGTAAGCATTGCCACGCCTTCGCTTCCGCAGGCCGTGCAACGCCTGGGTATTACCACCCGCAAGCGCAATGCAAGTATTTTTATGGCGATGGCCCTCTATTCGCCCAATGCCACCAGGGATGCGCGTTTCCTGGGTAACTATGCCAATATTTATTTAAAAGA
>CAYYZJ010000445.1:0-2523 GCA_964475615.1 uncultured Flavitalea sp.
AGGCGCTTTATTCCTGGGTTTCATTGTATCGGTATTTGCCATCCATTTTCTCGAACTGAATAAGTTCACCCCCAGGGCAACGGAATTCAAATCGGCGCCTTCTATTGTATTCAGCCTGCTCATCATCCCGATCTTCGATACGCTCCGGGTTTTTGTGATCAGGATACTCAATAAGAAATCGCCTTTTCATGCCGACCGCAACCATATTCACCATCGCCTGCTCAACCTGAACTTTTCCCATATCCAGGCAACGGGCATTCTTTTGCTGGTGAACATTGCTGCGCTCACACTGGCCATCCTGTTCCGCCATCTTAAAACAGAATTCGTATTCCTGATCATTACTGCATTTTGTCTCCTGCTCAACGGCATCTTAACGCTCGCTTTATCGAAACGGAAAAGCCGCAAAGCCAAGGCGGTCATTTATGCTCTCCCCAATGTGAAGCTGATCAAAGAGAAAAAAGAGCCTGTTACCGTTCCCTGATCCTTCTGCGCAATGCCGGTGGGATCAGCAATTTGATGGCATAAATGACAATGGGAGGAAAAAAATCGCTTAACGCATAATGGTTACCGGCAGGCTGCACCAGTTTATTTTTATATGCGCTGAACTCCTTATCGTATTTGTATCCCAGGTATTGATTGTATTGATCGATGATCCTGATCAGCGAATCGGTCTGCTCCTGTTTCGTCATCTTCGACCATTGCCCTCCGCCATGTACCCGGTAAACCGACATCGGTTCTTTTAAAATGGCGAGAAGCCCGTACTGTCCCAATACCATGCCGATCATCCAGTCGGAAACAACCAGCTCATACAAATCGGGCCTGATCTTATCGATCTCGCTTTTGCGGAACACGCAGGCGGAAAGATTGCCCAGCCTGTTGCCGGAAGCCATTTGCTGTGTGGTGATGTATTGATAATCTTCAGGCGAATTCCAGGCCGTTACTGAATATGCACCTGCGTTTTGATCAAAGCTGATGTACCGGTTCATGCTCATCACGCATTCGCGATGCTGTTCCAGGAAAGCGATATGGGCAACAAGCCTTCCGGGGTTCGTCCAGTAATCATCGCCTTCCATAACAGCTATGTAATCTCCATTGCAGGCTGCAAATGCACGCTGGTAGTTCTTTACAAAGCCCAGGTTTTTTTCGTTAGGCAAAAACACAAATGGAAAAGAAGACCGGTTGCTGTATTCGCGGATGATGGAAAGCGTATTGTCGGTCGAGCAATCATCTGCAACAATGAGCTCCGTTTCGCCGGCATGTTCCTGCATGAAGATGCTGTCAAGACAAGTCCTGATGTATTGCTCCTGGTTATAGGTCATTAGGATGATGCTCAGCTTCATGATTTCAATACATTTTCAACAATGGCAAATACTTCTTCGGCTGCATGCTGCTGGCTATGGCCGGCTGCTTTTTGCTGCGCATGCAAACCCTTGCGGTTCCGCAGATCAGGGTTTTCAGCCAGCTCATGCAGGGCAGTCGCCATGCTGAAAAGATCGCCGTAAGGAACGCAGTATCCGCTATCGTCTTCAATAAACTCGGGACTTCCGCCGGCATCGGCAAAGCAAACAGTAGGAGTGCCGAAAGAAGCCGCTTCCAGCACATCCAGAGGATAGGGATCTTCCCTCGAAAGCAGCAGATGAATATCGAAACAGGCGAAATGCTCCATGTTATCGCTTCCATGCGGAGCCAGAATAGCCCGGTTGCCGAGATTGAATTTACGGTGATCGTAGAGATCCTGAAAACCGGTTTTATTATTCTCCCGGAATCCTTTCCATACAAAATATACTTTGCTCTGCGGATACAGGTTCATATAAAGCAATACCAATGGAAAAAAAAGGTCGAATCCTTTTCTCCATTCATTGGAAGCGGCTGCGCCGACAATGATGCCGTCGGCAGGTATGCCGTGTTTATTCCTGAAAGAAGAAATAAAACCGGAAAAATCTTTTTTCTCCCTGAAGACGGATTCAATAGAAGAATAAACCACTTTCACGCGATCCGGATTTACCTGGTGATTGGCAACCAGATTGTCTTTTACCGCCCTGGATCCGGCAACGAAAAAATCGGTATGCTTCAGCACAATGCCCAGGGTATGATCGTTGGTCTGATTATGGATCGGCGTTTCGAGCTCATGCACATAGCAAATATATTTACACCTGAGGGGCAACAGCCATTCATGGATGGCGCCGTTTACGATGGTATTGAAAAAAACCAGCGAAGTATCTTTTACGCGAAACAATATATACCGTTTCCTGATCAGCAGCCTGATCTTTGAAAAATAATTGATGATCCACCTGGCCAGTGACACCTGGCCGTTAATCGTTTTCTTTTTCTTTTCGAGTATATAGGTTTCTCCTGCCGCCTTGAACTCATCTTCAAGCTCGCCGCCTTCTGCAAGCAATATGCGAAAGGGTAACCCGGATTGCTTTTTAAATTCCTTGATGATACCTAAGAGTATTTTGGGAGCGCCGTTCCTGTCTGCAATATGACTGACAAATAGAATCTTCTTCTTCAAGAGATAAATTA
>CAYYZJ010000446.1:0-2930 GCA_964475615.1 uncultured Flavitalea sp.
CATCAGGTCGTACTGGACGGCGGCAATATTGTAAGCGGTGGCCGCATGGCCCACTTTATCGACCTGCAGCCATTCGCGGTTGTCGTTGAAAAGATGGAACCGGCTGCGGGGATGCTTGCGGTACCAGAGATAATACAATCCGGCGGAAATGATTGCGCCGCCGGCCACTTCTGTAATGATCACGCCGCGCAGGCGGGATGGATTATATTGGGGAGATGGTTCGAGGAACAGACCCTGGGCACGGGATTCAAAAATAAAAGACAACAAAAAACCAAGAAGCAAAACCTGCTTTGATAAAAAGTATTTCAATATCTTCAATTTTTAAAACAACATGGTTATGGATGCTGCTATACAGGAAAAAGTGAAAACCTGGTTAAATGGCAATTACGACGAAGCTACTAAAAATGAGATCATCCTGCTGCAAAAAGAAAACCCGGCCGAGCTGGTGGAAAGCTTTTACCGCAATCTCGAATTCGGCACCGGCGGACTTCGTGGAATCATGGGCGTTGGTACCAACCGCATGAACAAATATACCGTGGGGATGGCCACGCAGGGTTATGCCAATTATCTCAAAAAATCTTTTCCGGGCCAGCAGGTGAAAGTGGCCATTGCGCACGACAGCCGCAACAACAGCCGTTTTTTTGCAGAAACGGCAGCAAAGGTTTTTGCTGCCAACGGCATCAAGGTTTTTCTGTTTCAATCGCTGCGGCCTACGCCTGAGCTGAGCTTCACCATCCGCCATCTGGAATGCCAGGGAGGAGTGGTGTGCACGGCCTCGCATAATCCGAAAGAATACAACGGGTATAAAGCCTATTGGAATGATGGAGGACAACTCGTTCCCCCGCACGATGAGAATGTGATCAGGGAAGTGGAAAAGATCGCTTCGGTAGATGAAGTGAAATGGACGGGCGGAGAAGCCAACATCACCATGATCGGCAAGGAGATCGATGAAGCGTATATCAACATGGTCAAGAACCTGTCGGTATATCCGGAGATCATTGAAAGGCAGCATAATCTCTGTATCGTATATACGCCGATCCATGGCACCGGCATCAAGCTGGTTCCCGAAGTACTGCAACGCTTCGGCTTCAGTAATGTGCATGTGGTGGATGAGCAGGCCACACCCGACGGCAATTTCCCCACAGTTAAATATCCCAACCCCGAAGAAAAGGAAACGATGAGCCTGGGATTGAAAAAAGCAAAAGAGATCGACGCCGATATTTTACTGGGCACCGATCCCGATGCCGACCGCGTAGGCATCGGCATCAAAGACAAGCGGGGCAATTGGGTGCTGATGAACGGCAACCAGACTGCAGTGCTTGCTTTCAATTATCTCATTGAAGCAAGAAAAGCAAAAGGCATTGCGCAGCCCAATGACATGGTAGTGAAAACGATCGTTACCACCGATATGATCGATGAGATCGCAAAACAAAGCGGCATCAGATGCTATAACGTGCTTACCGGTTTCAAATGGATAGCCGAGCTCATCAAGGAAAAAGAATCGACGGAAAATTATGTGATCGGCGGAGAAGAAAGCTATGGCCTCATGATCGGCTCAAGACTTCGCGATAAAGATGCGGTAAGCGCAGTGGCCATCCTTTGCGAGATGGCTGCCTATGAAAAGAACAAGGGGAGAACCCTGTTCAATAAACTGGTCGATCTCTATGTTCAGTATGGATTTTATAAGGAACAACTGATCTCGCTTACCAAAAAGGGCATGAACGGTCAGAAGGAGATTGCGGATATGATGGAAGGCTACCGGAAAAATCCTCCTGCTGCCATTAACGGATCGCCGGTAGTACAGTTGCTCGATTATGAACTGCGCAAGGGGAAGAATATACAGACCGGCGAAACCTGGGAACTCACCCTGCCCACAAGCAATGTGCTGCAGTTCATCCTGGCCGACGGAAGCAAGATATCAGCGCGTCCTTCCGGTACCGAACCCAAGATAAAATTTTATTTCAGTGTGCACAGCCCGTTGACGAGCGCCTCGGATTTCGATAAGGTGGATGCCGAACTGCAGTCGAGGATAGACGGCATCATTAAGGACATGAAGCTGCAATGATTCTCCCGAATTAAAATCAATTGCCAATATGAAAAGAGCATTTTTCCTTTTTGCAGTTCTGTTTCTATGTTGTTACGCTTTTGCCGATGTTCGCCTGCCCGGGATTTTCGGCGATAATATGGTCTTGCAACGCAATCAGCCGATCCCTGTTTGGGGATGGGCCGCTCCCAATGAAAAGATCAGCATACAGTTCAACAAACAGACCAGGCAGGTAAAAGCGGCTAAGGATGGCCGTTGGATGGTCAGGCTGGATGCAGAGCAGGCGGGGGGCCCTTACCAGCTTGTGGTGAAAGGAAAGAACCAGGTCGCGTTCAGCAATGTGCTGGTGGGTGAAGTATGGATCTGCTCGGGACAGTCGAATATGGAAATGCCCATTGAAGGCTGGGGCAAGGTCAACAATTATCAGAAAGAGATTGCAGCCGCCGATTATCCGGAGATCAGGCATTTTAAGGTGCCCAATACCGTTAGCAGCAAGCCTGAAACCGATATTCAGGGCGGGGAATGGAAGATATGTAGTCCCCAGACAGCCGGCGATTTTTCAGCCACCGCTTATTTCTTTGCCCGCGAGCTCTATCGCCGGCTTCATATCCCCATCGGCCTCATCAACACTTCCTGGGGAGGCACCATGGTGGATACCTGGATCAGTCTCGAAGCTTTTGAAAAAAGCGATGCATTCAAACCCATGATCGCAGGCATGCCCACGCTCGACCTCGAGGCCCTGACCAAACAACGAAAAGAAGCCATGGCAAAAAAAATGGAAAGCCTGCAGGCATCGCTCGAAAAAAGCACTGATCCGGGCCAATGGAAAAATGCCGATTATGACGACAGCCGCTGGCCGCAGATGAAGCTGCCCGCATTATGGGAA
>CAYYZJ010000447.1:0-2078 GCA_964475615.1 uncultured Flavitalea sp.
AATGGCTGCAGGACTATGCCTACCGGGTATCTGTTTCGTGGTGGATTTTTATTATCGCCGGGTTGCTTGCCATACTGATCGCCCTGGTAACGGTAAGTGTTCAGGCTATCAGGGCGGCTGTTGCCAACCCGGTGAAGAGCCTGCGAAGTGAGTAGAAATCGCAATTCGTATTTTGTAAATCTGTATGCATCATGTTTAAAAACTATTTCAAGGTTGCCTGGCGTAATCTTTTTAAAAACAAGGTCTCCTTTTTTATCAATATCGGTGGATTGGCCATTGGCATGGGCGTGGCCATGATGATCGGGTTATGGATCTATGATGAACTGTCTTATAATGCCTGGCATAAAAATTACGATCGCATTGTGCGGGTGGAATCCCATGCTAATTATAGTGGAGAAATTTATACTATCAATTCTCATCCGATGCCGCTAGGCACCGAGCTCCGCTCTTCTTATGGGCAGGATTTTAAGTGTGTGGTCATATCTACGCAAACAGAAAGGCATGTGCTTTCTGCAAATGAAAAAATATTTACCCAGGCCGGCGCTTACATGCAGCCCGAAGCGCCGGATATGCTCACGCTGAACATGATCAAAGGCAGCCGCAACGGTCTTAAAGAACTCCATTCGATCCTGCTTTCGGAATCACTGGCAAAAAAATTATTTGCCGATGCCGATCCGGTAAATAAAATAGTACGGATCGATAATCAATTTGCCGTGAAAGTGACTGGCGTATACGAGGACCTGCCGGATATATGCATGATCTCTATGGCAAATAAGGTCCTTCACCAATTTCATCATTAGCATTTACGATCACTTTATCGCCGGCTTGCAGCGCACCGTAAACCTCAATCCTGTCTGCAGATTCATTACCCGTGCTCACATCAGTCTGAACCATTCTTCCATTGCGGATGGCCAGTACATATTTTCTTTCCGTTGAAACCACCACTGCCGATTTGGGAACCGAAAATGCATTGGCATTCCCTTTTGAGTACAGCACAACATCGGCATACATTCCGGCGGAGAGTAGTCCGTCTTTATTCATCACATCTATTTCCATTCTTTCGGAGCGGAACTGTTCATTAACATTCATCGATTTCCGGCTGATGATGCCGACCATTCTTTTTCCGGGGAACGCATTGGTGAAAAATGAAACGGTATCTCTGTCCTTTATAGTGGCTGCCATGTTTTCGGGAATATCCACCTGCAGGCGGAGATGGCTGAGCTGTTTCAGTACAAGCATGGGCTTTCCGGCCCTGGCTTCAGCGCTCACCAATGCGCCGGGATGCACGTTGCGTTCGGTGATCACCCCGTCGAAAGGCGCGGTCACTTTTAAATATGACTGAATAGCCTGCTGCATCTGCCAGCTATTCTTTTCGGCATTGCTCAGGGCGCTGTCGGCTTCCATTTTCGATTTGGCCGTTGAAAGGTCTAATGGAGAGATGGCCCCTGCGGTTTGGGATGCTTCGAGCAGGCGTTGATAATGCTCTTTGTCGATGGCCAGCTCGGCCCTGGTGCGCGCATATTTTTCCCTGGCCTGCAGGCTGGCCTGCTCTATTTCCGGTGCTTCCAGCTCCATCAGCAACTGACCTTTGGAAACCTTGCTGCCGATATCGACCATCACGGTCTTCACATAGCCATTCACTTTAGGAAATACGCTTACTTCCTCATAAGCGGCCAACTGGGCAGGAAGCTTTAACATAGTGGGCACGCCCGCTTTTTGAACAATGGCCAATTGATAATGCCTGGATTCGGCTGTCTTCGCTACAGGCTTATGCGCTTCCGAATTGCCCGAAGAGCAGGCATAGATCAGGAAACAGAAAGAAAGAAAAAGAATATGATTTTTCATGGTGTTTATGTTTATGATTGTTCATCTTCCATTAATAAAGAAACCGGCTTGAATGATCTTTTCTGCTGTATCCAGCCATATACCAGCGGAACGATGAATAAGGCGGCGAATGTGGATGCTGCCAGTCCGCCGATAACGGCGCGTCCTAACGGCGCCGACTGGTCGCCGGCTTCGCCGAGGCCGCTGGCCATGGGTATCATGCCGGCGATCATGGCCAGGCTGGTCATCAGGAT
>CAYYZJ010000448.1:0-2953 GCA_964475615.1 uncultured Flavitalea sp.
CAAGCGCTTCTGCAAAAGAATTGTTCTGCTGTTCCTCGGTAAGCACCAGGCATTTGCCATGAAGCGCTACTCTTTCAAACACTAACATTTCATCCAAAGGATATAGCGTGCGAAGATCGATGATCTCCACCTGGCCGGGGACATTTTTTGCTGCTGCTTTTGCCCAATAAACGCCCATTCCGTAAGTGATCACACAGCAGGTTTCGCCGGCGTCGATCTTTTTGCGGTCGGCTTCAAGCGCGATGGCTGCTTTTCCCAATGGCAACACATAATCGGCCGAAGGCTCGATGGTGCGGGCATCTTCTGTTCCGCTTACTTTGCTCCAGTACAGTCCTTTATGCTCGAGCATCACAACGGGATTGGGATCGAGGAAAGCGGCTTTCATCAATCCTTTCATATCTGCAGCATTGGAAGGATAAACGACTTTGATTCCTTTTATGGAAAGCAATGTGGTTTCGATACTGCCGCTGTGATAAGGGCCTCCTCCATTATAAGCGCCGATGGGAACGCGGATCAGCGTCTGAACCGGAAATTTACCGCAACTTAAATAACAGGATTTCGATATCTCCGTTACAAGCTGGTTGAACCCGGGATAGATATAATCCGCAAACTGTATTTCCACGATGGGCTTTAACCCCACGGCGCTCATGCCTGCTGTAGATCCGATGATATATGCTTCCTGGATGGCCGTGCTGAACACCCGATGATCGCCGAACTGTTCTGCCAGCGTTGCTGTTTCGCGGAATACGCCGCCCAGTCTTCTTCCTACATCCTGCCCATACAGTACCGCTTCGGGAAAAGCTTCCATAATTTCGCGGATGGCGAACAAGGCGGCATCTACCATAATTATTTTGTTGCCATTGGCCGGAGCGCGCTCGCCTTTTTCTTCGGTTACCGGTGTAGGCATGAAAACAAAACCGTCTGCAGCAACAGGGTCGGGCCCGGGTGCATTCATGGCTTCCTCAAATTGCTTTTTTACATCGAGGGCTGCCTGCTCCCTGATCCGTTGCAGCTCTTCCCGGGAACTACCGGTATCCAATAAACGCTTTTCCAGACTGATGAGCGGATCGTTTGCCCGGTGTTGCTGCAGGTCTTCTTCGCTACGGTAAAATTCCATTCTCACTCCGCTGGTATGATGCCCAAGCAGAGGCACTTTTGCCTGAACCAGAAAAGGTCTTCTGATTTTGCGCACATAGTCGATCACTTTCTGCATGGCAGCATAGCTGGCTTCAAAATCGCTGCCATCTACCCTTACTCTTTCCATACCCGGAAAGCCTGCTGCATATTCATAGGCATCCATCGCCCTCGATTCTCCGGCGCTGGCGCTGATGCCCCAGCCGTTATCCTGAACCAGGTAAACGACAGGCAGTTTTTTCAGCACGGCAAATTGAAACGCTTCGCTCACTTCGCCTTCGGTCACACTTCCATCGCCGAGGGAACAAAGTACTATGGCCCCGCCGTCTTCCAGCAATGGCAACCGCGATTGTTCGATATATTGAATGCCCTGTGCAATTCCTGTTGACGGAATGGCCTGCATGCCGGTAGCGCTGCTTTGATGAATGATGGTGGGCGTGCCGGCCCCGCGATAATTGGGATGGGAATAATAGGATCTTCCGCCGGTAAAAATATCATCTCCTTTTGCAAGAAGCTGGAGCATCAATTGATAGGGCGTGAAGCCGAGCCCGAGCAAAATACTTTCATCGCGATAGTAAGGGCTTACATAATCCTGCGGAAGCAGATGGAATGCAACGGCCAGTTGTATGGCTTCATGCCCGCGGGAAACGGAATGAACGTATTTACAAACGGAACGGTTTTGTTCGTAGGTTTCCGCCATGGCCGCAGCCGTGCACATGAGGCGATAGGCGCGCAATAAAATGTCGGAATGGATCATATAGCAAGGAACATGGCAAAGATACTTGAGTGTTGAGTGGTGAATATTGAGTGTTGAGTGTTTTTTTCAATATTCAACACTCAACATTCAACACTCAATGTTCAATGGTTGGAAGCTAAGTTACTTAATCTCTACGCTCAGTAAACTTTCATCTTCAATGAACGCTTCGAGCTCGTCTCCAACCACGCATTCGCCAACGCCCGCAGGAGTACCTGTAAATACGAGATCGCCGATATTGACGGAGAAATAGGAGGAGATATAGGCAACCACCTTATCGAAATTGTTGATCATTAAGCCTGAGTTGCCCTGCTGCACCAGCTCTTTATTTTTATAGAGGCAGAAATTGATGTCTTTTTTATTCTTGACGTTTTGCAAGGGTATCCATTTGCCGATAGCGGCCGAATTGTCCCATGCTTTTGCTTTTTCCCAGGGAAGACCTTTTTCTTTCAGCTCGTTCTGTACATCGCGTGCAGTAAAATCGATCCCCACGGTAATGGCGTCATAGTATTTGCTGGCAAAGCGATCCTGGATATATTTTCCGTTTTTTGAAATACGCAAAACCAGTTCGCATTCGTAATTCAATTCATTGGTGAATTCGGGATAATAAAATGGAGTATGCGCCTGGAGCAATGCGCTCTTGGGCTTCATAAAAATAATAGGCTCTTCCGGAATCTCATTGTTGAGCTCTATGGCGTGGGCAACGTAATTTCGACCAACACAGAATATTTTCATATTCAATAAGGGTTTAAATAGAAAATTCTTATTTCAGTTTTCAAATGGCCTAAAAAGACCCAGGTACTGCATAGGCTATTGAATGATATGATTTTCGGAGAGGGGAGCGCAAATTACGCTAAAATAAATATTCTCCCTTTAAAATCATAGCGTTATCTCCAATTTATTGTACAAATTCATGGTTTGTTCAATGCCGGCTGTCACAAAGCTTTCAATGATCTCGACCGATTTTTCGATCTTGAGCTTCACCAGCGGCAGCTCGGTTTCCTTCCATCGGCCCAGCACATAATCAACCTGCATGCCTCTGGTAAAATCGTTCCCGACACCGAA
>CAYYZJ010000449.1:0-3744 GCA_964475615.1 uncultured Flavitalea sp.
TCATTAATTTCGGGATCATCGGATCTTTTTTCTTTATATTCATTACCGGTTTCATGTTTAGCTTGCTAAGGCATCTTTCCGAAACCAGCCGCTTTGCAGCCGTTTATTATATATTGACCTGTGCCATGCTTCCATTTGAATTCTTCAGAACCGGCTTTTTCATTCTCAATAAAGAGCTTTTCTTCAATTCGCTTTTTTTACCGGTTGTCTTTCTTGTCACACTCAAGTTAATGATCTATCTGGATGCACCCCGCCCCGTATATACTGAAAACATTAGACATTGAAAAAGATCCAATCCATCCAGGTATTGCGTGGAATAGCCGCACTGAGTGTGATACTTTATCACATGCTGGTGATCGAAAAAAAATATTCCGGCGGGGATTTCTATCTTCCATTGCTGTTCCGTATCGGCCAGTCCGGCGTCGATCTTTTTTTTGTGATCAGCGGTTTTATCATGATCACCATCACCCAAAAAGCCGGAAAAGAAAACAATCCTGTTGATTTTCTGATTCATCGCTTTGCCAGGATCTATCCCAATTACTGGTTTTATTTTTTTATCACTTTCGCCATATTCCTGGTGCAGCCTTCACTCGTAAATGCTTCACAGGGAAATCATTTTGATTTCTTCCGGTCTCTATTCCTCATACCGGCCGTCACACTGCCATTGGTGCTCATTGCCTGGTCGCTGATCTATGAGCTGTATTTCTATCTTGTTTTTGCATTGCTGATAGCCATAAAGCGATGGGCTTTTACGATTGCGCTATTCCTGTGGCTGGCACTGCTGCTGATCATTAATTTATTCAGCAATCCGGCACATGAACCCATTCTCAAATTGGTTACCAATCCATATCCGATAGAATTCATTCTCGGTGCATTCAGTGCGATAATTATTTCAAAACCTTTTATTAAAAAAATCCCTGCCACCGCATTCTTTATTCTCGCTGCTGCAGTAGTCATAGCTCTTCCCTTCCTGTTTTCACATTTTTATGCAACGGATGGGATACACGGGCTGCTTGCCCAAACCCTGGTATTCGGTTTAGCCTATTCGCTGCTGGTTATTGCATTCGTTGCCATAGAACAGATTGCCCGCAAAAATTTCCCCGCATTCCTGGTTAAGCTTGGAGATATTTCCTATACCATTTACCTTTCACATTTGCTGATCCTGGGAGCAATAGGAAGAATATGGTCGCTTTATTTTCAGCATCCGGATTCAGCCTGGGATAATCTGATCGTATTCCCGCTGATGCTGGTCTGCATTATCGTTTATTCGCTTATTGCCTACCGGCTCATCGAAAAGCCTTCTTATTCATTCTTTGTAAAACTCGCTTATGCAATAAAAAAAAAGGATCTTATTGTTGCAGACGCCAAAAACAACAACTTCAACCCCATCCGCATCTATCTTTCCCTAAGCGTATTGTTCTTCCATGTATTTGAACTCAGCCATAAACCCTCGCTTTCCTTTATCAATAAAATTTTCGATGGAGGAAGGGCCGTAGATGCTTTTTTCATCATCAGCGGTTACCTGATCATGAAAAGCTATGCAAGAAGCAGGTCGGTCAGAGAGTATTTCATCAAGAGAATAAGAAGAATTTACCCGGCCTATCTTACCATTATCGTATTGTGCGCATTGCTGGGCTTTCTTGTTTCCAGCTATTCGATAAAAGAATATTTCCTCTCGCCCGACCTGTATAAATATGTGCTGAGCAACCTGGTGTTCCTGAATTTCATCTATCCAACCCTGCCCGGCGTATTTCAATCCAATTTTTTTCAGGTAGTGAACGGATCGCTCTGGTCGCTGAAGGTGGAGGTTGGATTTTATATCCTCGTGCCGCTGATCGTTTACCTCAAGTCGAAAATAAAATTCCCTTTATTGTATGGATGCTTATTCCTGCTGTCGGCGGGATATTTCTTCGGCATGATGCATCTTTATCACACAACACATAGTGAAACATATCTTATCCTCTCCCGCCAAACGCCGGGCGAACTGCTCTTTTTCATCACCGGCGCTGCCTTTGCTGAAATAGATGCATACCCGCAATTTGCAAAATGGCTCGGGTGGCTGGGCATTCCGGCCACAATAGCCTTGTTTCTTCCGCTTGGAATGATACCCGGCGCCCTGGCCCAGGCACTGGCTGTTTTTTTCTTTGCATTCATCATCCCGCCATTACAATATCCCTTCAAGCGGGAAGACTTCTCTTATGGGATCTATATCTGTCATTTCCCCGTGATCCAGATCCTGGTGCAGTATGGCTGGTTCAACCGGTCGCCTTTTCTGGGACTGGCAGCAAGCCTGTTCATCACCTTTATTCTTGCCGCTCTGTCCTGGTTTTTCATTGAAAAACCCTTTATTGTCAGAAAGATGCCTATGAAAATGAAGATGGCCGGAGAATTGGTCTCCAATGATCGCGGGTGACTTATCTTATCGACCTATTACTTTAAAAATTAATGGAATGATAATGCGCGAGGGTTGCAAAATGTTACATATTTGTGGCTTAATGCGTTGAGATATACGATGAATATCAATTTATTGAGTAAGCATTTCCGGCGGAACTGCTTAGTATTTTCCAAATCAACCATCATCCGGCCTTTTCTTCCTTTTTTCTTTATTTTCCTGCTCTTCCGCGCCGATGCCGTTGCACAAACCACCGATGACCTGAGCAATATCAAAGTGGAAGAACTGACCGATGACCAGATCAGGAAATTCATTGCCGAAGCAGACCGCGCCGGAATAAAAGATGAGCAGATTGAACAACTGGCGCTCGACAGGGGAATGAACCCGATGGAGATCGTTAAGCTGAAAGAACGGATACAATCGATGCGCAAGGTAATGGGCGCCGCCGGCAATCCATCGCCCCAGCCACCCAAAATCCCCACGGGCCGGTCGCAGGATTCCATCAGCACCATGGAGCAGAAGCCCGTCTCGGATTTCAATACGGCATTTGCCACATTGCAGACAAAAAATTTCGGCGCCGAAGTATTCAATAATCCCAGGCTCAGCTTTGAACCCAACCTGCGGTTGCCTACTCCCAAAAATTATCAACTGGCTGCAGACGACGAGCTCCTGATCGATGTTTCGGGATATTCGGAAGCAAACTATCATCTCAAAGTTTCTCCCGAAGGCATCATCCGGATTCCGGTGGCAGGCCCGGTATCCGTAAACGGACTGACCATCGAGCAGGCCAGGAAAGCCATTGTGCGCAAGCTCGCCAATACGATCTATGGCGATATCAAGACCGGGCATACTTCCGTTGAGGTAACGCTGGGGGCTATACGAAGTATCAAGGTAACGATCATCGGCGAGGCAACCCTTCCCGGAACCTATACGCTTCCTTCCCTGGCCACTGCATATAATGCTCTCTATGCCTGCGGCGGCCCCGGCGCCAACGGATCGTTCAGGAATATCCAGGTTATCCGGAACAATAAGATCATAGCCACCATCGACGTTTATCAATATCTCGTTAACGGGAACAAGAAGGATGATATCCGCCTTATGGATCAGGATGTGATCAAGATCAACACGTATTCGGTGCGCATAGAATTGAAGGGAGAAATAAAGAAGCCCGGATTGTATGATGTGGCTCCGGGAGAAACCCTGGCGCAGCTACTGCACTATGCAGGCGGATTTACCGACAATGCCTATACAGCCAGGCTGCAGGTTTTCAGGAACACTTCCAAAGAGCGGCAGGTAACGACGATCAATGAAAGCGAGCTCGAAACCCTTATTCCGCAAAGGGGAGATGCCTA
>CAYYZJ010000450.1:0-8347 GCA_964475615.1 uncultured Flavitalea sp.
TGCCTGTAAATTTTATTGTTCTCTTTCTCACAGAAAATGGCGCGATGAAATGGCTGGTGAGTATGTCCTGCCAGTAATATATCCGCGTCTATTTCATCCAGCCATTCAATTAACTTTTGATCGGATTCTTTTTCCAGGATATAGTCGTTATTGCTGACGGGCGACCCATGCACCATGGCCAGCTTCACATTATGAAATGGGAAATGAAAATCCATTGTTATGGAAAAGGGAAGCGTCTTCAGGAATCGCCGGTTAACCTCGGTTATGGTCAGGTTCACATATTGTATCGATGCAATACCATATTGTTCCTGCGCTTCTCCTTTAAAGGAATAAGAGAAAGTATTCCGGTGATTCCCGATCCCTTCGTCGTGATTGCCCTGGATACAGCTAATTCCGTTTGTTTTGATAAGGTCTATTACTTCATTATCCCATCCGGCAAAGTTTACGAGGTCGCCGAGGCAATAAATATCATCAGGATCCTGTGCACGAACGTTTTTCATCACCGCCTGCAGGGCAGGGAGATTGGCATGTATATCACTGAGAACAGCAAACTTCATGTTTCGTGTTTTCTGAATTTTATTTTGAAAATGATCAGCATAACGAGTGCTATGGATTGCATGTTAATGGAGAACGTTACCAGGTTAACAAGCGACTTATCGTACAGGTAGCCTATAAAAACGCTTCCGCCGAACCAGGCAATGCCATAAAGCGTATCGAATAACCCGAATGCCGTTGCCCTTTTGTTCGGTGCAACCATTCCTGCAAGAATGGCCTTCATGATCGAGCCCTGCGCTCCCACGCCGATGCCCCAGAGCACCATACCTGCAACCGCCCATTTCATATCCATAAGAAAAACAAGAGGAGAAAAAAATATGCTGAGTACAGTAGCCCAAACCAAAGCCCATACGCCGATCCTGTCGAAGAGCCTGCCTACGATCAAAGCGGAAAAGGCTTCGCTCAGCATGGCAACTGAATACAGAACAGGTATCCATGTATCGGCCATGATCGCATGCTGTTTAAAATGAAAAGCGATCAGCGGGTAATCCGCATATCCTGTAGCCAGCAGCATAGCTGCAATGGTATATACGATGAAAGCGGGCGTGGTAATCTTTTCCGTATCTGCCAGGTGAATGCTTTCTGTTTCAAAGTCTTCCGGGCGTTGGTGTGTTTTCCTTGCAAAAAGCAGGAAAGCAAGGGCGCAAAGCGCAGGGATCAGGAGGAAAAGATAAGACCTGCGAAAATCATCCTGCCTGTACAATAAAACAACGCTGATCAGCAATGGCCCGATGGTAGCGCCCAACTGATCCATGAACTCGTGCACGCCGAATGCCCATCCCCTGCCGATTTCTTTGGATGCATACGATAGCATGGCATCGCGGGCGGGAGTGCGGATTGCCCGGCCTGCTCTTTCAGCGATCATAAGCAAGGCCGCGAGCTGCCAGTACCCTGCCCAGGCAAGCAGCGGAACTGAAAGCAGGTTGATGGTATACCCGATAAGCATAACCGGCCAGTATTTCTTTGACCGGTCGCTGAACAAGCCGGCAAGGAAACGCAAACCATATCCAACCAGTTCGCCAAGTCCTGCAACAATGCTCACTATTGTTCCGCTTGCACCAAGCGTTTTGAGAAAGGGGCCATTGATGCTCCGGGCGCCTTCATAAGTCATGTCGCCGAACAGGCTGATGCATCCCAGAAGGATGATGAAATGAATGGTTTTTGTTCTTTGTGCACTTACTGTTGTCATTCCATACCTGTTTAACTATCCGGTGATCAGGCAGCCGCCATAATATACCGATAATCCGCTTTGTTTAATGGCTTTCACTGCTCTTCCCAGGTCATAAGCTATTCTGTAAAAATCTACCTGCAGGGCATTGGGATCGGTACGCAAGGGCTTAGTCCGGTCAATGGTGATCATGACGTAGGCCGACCGCCAGTCGCCATCCTTGGGTCGCCCGATGGATCCGGGATTGATGGCATGCCGGTAGGTTTTTATCCCGTTCTCCTCAAATTCCAGCACCTTGTGATACATGCAATGGGTATTGCCGGTAAGCATGATATCCGCATTTGCAAGCGCCAGCAGTTCTTTGAACCTGTTCTGGTTCGTTGCCCGGTACAGCCGTTCATTAATGTCTACCGGGCTGCCATGTGCAAGCACTATACTGTAATGTTCCTTATTTTCCAGCTCAACTGAAATCCGCAGGAGTTTCGGCAGTCCTGAAAGAAATTCCTGGTTGTCCCTGCGAATGGTTCTCAGGGTGTAGGCAATGGCTTCCAGCCCCCATGTTTTAGCTTCGGGAAAAGTATAGGAAAAATGAAAAGCCGTTTTTCCGCCGCCGATCCCTTCGTCGTGATTGCCCTGCACGGTCGCTATGTGATGCTGCCTGATGAGGTCTACGACTTCGTTGTTCCATACATTCTGATTAACCAGGTCGCCCAGGCAAAATATGGCATCGGGGCGCTGGTCGTTAATGCCTTTCAGCGCTGCTTCAAGGGCCGGCAGGTTGGCATGAATATCACTGAGCACAATTATTCGCATCCGGTTTAAATTTTTCTCTATACATCGCCATGCTTTTTGTTACTACAGTAAAAGCCTTTTCTCTTCCGTACATATCGCCTACTTTCACCTTTTTATTTTCGAGCGTCTTATACCCTTCAAAAAAATTCTTCAATTCATCCATGTGGTGTTGAGGGATATCTTTCAAATCGTGGATATGCTGATATGCCGGATCATGTGCCGCTACGGAAAGGATCTTATCATCGATGCCGTTCTCATCTTCCATGTGCATGATGCCGATCACCTTTGCGGCGAGGATGCAAAGCGGTTCAATTTCGGCGGAACACATAACAAGAATGTCCAGCGGATCTCCGTCATCGAACCAGGTTTGGGGAACGAGCCCGTAATTCATCGGGTAAAACATGGCGCTGTGCAAAACCCTGTCCAGCTTTAAAAGTCCGGAAGGTTTGTCGAGCTCATATTTCAACCTGCCGCCTTTAGGTATCTCGATAACTGCATTGATTATTTCGGGTGCAGCATCACCGATTTGGATATGCCAGGGATGTTTCGTCGTCATCATGCCGTTACCGTTTTACTTTTAAATGTTCTATTACCGGCGAATTTCGCTTTCACGCCCAGCTCATCTTCTATCCTCAGCAACTGGTTGAATTTGGCGATGCGTTCGCTGCGGCAACCGCTTCCCGTTTTAATATGCCCTGCGCCGGTAGCTACTGCAAGGTCGGCGATGGTAGTGTCTTCCGTTTCGCCGCTGCGGTGCGAGATGAAACAATTATATCCGTTCTTATAGGCAAGGTCGATGGTTTGCAATGTTTCGCTTACCGTTCCGATCTGATTTAATTTGATCAGGATCGAGTTGGCCACTTTTTCATCAATGCCTTTCTGAAGTATTTCCGGATTGGTGCAGAAAATATCGTCGCCTACCAGTTCGATCTGATTGCCGAGCTCTTCAGTCATCACCTTCCATCCGTTCCAGTCGTTTTCAGCCATGCCGTCTTCAATCAATACGATCGGGTATTGGCTGACCCAGCTTTTCCATACCTCAAGCAATTTTTCCGGAGAGATCTTTTGTTTTGTTGATTTGAAAAAAACGTACCCGTTCTTATCCCACATTTCGCTTGTGGCAGGATCGAGGCAAATGGAAATATCCGCCCCCGGCTTGTAACCGGCTTTTACAATTGATTCAAGGATCACTTCCACCGCTTCCTCGTTGGATTTTAAATCCGGTGCAAAACCGCCCTCATCGCCTACCCCGGTAAAATATCCTCTTCCTTTCAGGACTGCTTTTAAAGCATGAAATGTCTCCTCCCCCATACGGATGGCCTCTTTAAAAGAGGGCGCATTGTGCGGCGCGATCATGAACTCCTGAAAGTCCACATTGTTATCGGCATGACGGCCGCCGTTGATCACGTTCAGGCAGGGTACCGGCAACAGGCATGAATCCGCATTTCCCAGGTATTGGAACAGCGGTATCCTCTTATATGCGGCCATTACCTTTGCATACGCAATAGATACGGCAAGAATGGCATTGGCCCCCAACACGGATTTATTGGGGGTACCATCCAGCCGTATCAGTTCATTGTCGAGTGCAAGCTGGGATTCAAACTGCCTGCCTGTTATGTTTCTGGCAATGATGGTATTTACATTTTCCACGGCCCGGGAAACGCCTTTGCCCTGGTATCGCTTGGGATCCCCGTCCCTGAGCTCCACGGCTTCTTTCTCGCCTGTACTGGCGCCCGAGGGCACTATGGCCCTGCCTTTTACCATTCTTGTAACGGATTTATCAAAGGTCAGGTTTTCAGAAATGCTGATCTCTGCTTCAACCGTCGGATTTCCTCTCGAATCCAACACTTCCCGGGCGTAGACTTTTTCGATTTTCATGATGAGTGATTTTATTTTCAAATAGAATAAATCTTGTTAGCGATCCAGATCGTTCTTTGTCAGCCTGCCTTAACTGCATCGCGTTGTTTTTTGGAAATTATTTTCGCGCCGTTCCTGTTTTTTCTAAATCTACCCCAGGCCTCCATAGTCGATTGCCGGGGCTTGAAATACCGTTGCGCAAACAAAGTGGGAAGCACTGCACTTAAAATAACTACCGTAACCAGTATAGTATATTGTTTCTGGTCGATGATATGATTGTTCAACCCATACAATGAAGCGATGGTTCCAAATGTCAATCCTGTTCCCATCAGCAGTGTTGTATAATGACTTTCCTTGCTGCGCATGCTGAACACCCGCGCAAAAGGAAATACGCCGATGTATTTTGATCCCAGTTTGAGCAGGAAAAGAAAAGCGATCACACCGATGGCAGACCATACAGCCGGAAGTGAAACATATAATCCGGCCTTGATAAAATAAAACGGCGTGAACACGGCGAAGGCAATGCTCCGCATCCGGTGCATAAGCGTTTTATCGCGGATGAAAACACCGGCCACAACCAACCCCACGAGATAAGCCGGCAAGACGGCTTCGCTCTTTGCCGTTGTTGAAAGGCCGCCCAGAAAAAAAAGAATCAGCAGCAGGAATTTTACTTCCGGTTCACTGATCTGGTGCGAAGCTCCCATTCGCACGATAATAAATTTAGTCCAGCGTGGCATATACCAGAGCATAACGCACATAATCACCACAAACAGCAACATCCACCAGTTGAAATTGGCGAACAATATACCCAATGCAAGTACCGTTCCGAAGTCGGTGATAAAACAAGCCGCTAAGATCATTTTGCCCATTGCCGTGCTGCTATGACCCGTTTCGATCATTACTGCGTATACTACGGCCACGGATGTTGTGGATAATGCTATGCCTGCAATTTGCGCCTGGCGCATATCCCATCCCAATAAAAGCTGGGCAAAGGCCCAGATTGCAATAAATGGTAAGATGAACGACAAAATGCCGATGACCAGGCTGGGCCTTATATTCGCTTTCAGTGAAACGGGATCAATTTCAGCCCCGGCAAGGAAAGTGATCACGCCGCTGCCGAGCATGGCAAGAAAATTGATCCACTCCGTTGTCTGGTGAATGCCTAAAAAATTTCCGGCAATAATGCCGATCAGGATTTCTATCAATGCAACCGAAACGCCAAGCCTGATGGAAATAATGCTGGCGATGAGCGCAAGCGCCATCCATATTGCAGCTACAAACCAGATATTGCTTAAAATATTATCCATTGTTCATTTTTTTGATCTTGGTTTGTAATACAAAACACCTGCTTTTTCAATAGTGATAAGTCCGCCGCAGGCTGCTTTTTGCATGAGTGCATCAACAGTATCGACAAAAGCATTTACTTTTTCTTCATGATCCACGATCTCTACGATGATCGGAAGGTCTTCGGAAATATCGATGAACCGTGCGGTATGAACAATGGAGGATGCGCCGAAAGACATGACCCCTCTTATAACGGTACATCCGGCAAGCCCTGCTTTTCTTGCTTCAAAAAGAATACATTCATACAAGGGCTTATGTCCTATTTTATCAATCTCGCCAACGAATATGCGAAGCAACTTTGAATCGGTAGGTAATTCCATAATCATGAAATTAATTTGATCAATAAAATACCTAAGTAAACTGCTGCAAAGCCAATTACAATGCTTAACAATACATAAAGGCCGGTATAGAAAAATTCGCCTTCCTGCATCAGCGAGATGTTCTCATAAGCGAAAGAGGAGAAAGTGGTGTAGCCTCCGCAGAAGCCGGTGGCCAGGAACAGCCGCAGCTCGGGCGAAAGCAGGTTGGCCTTCATGGCCAGGCCATAAACAATCCCGATAGCGAGGCATCCGCTGATATTTACACAAAGTGTTCCGAGGGGAATGGAAGCAGGATAATGCTTTTGAATGATCTGCTGGGCGAGGTAGCGGGAAATCCCGCCTATACAACTGCCTGTACCAACTAAAATTAAACTCCTGGTCATAATTCTTAACGTTTAAATATCGATTTAAACTTATGAACAGGAGTTATCAGCTTTGCAGCAATTAAAGGCGAACTCCATCGCCATATTTCTACAAATTTATGCAATATAGTTCAGGCAAAAAAACACTAAATTTTCTGTTTGGATCATCGTGATCCTTTCTATATAGTACCTTTGTTGATCTTAACTGCCGTTTTAAACAAACACCTGCAAGGCATCCGGCCCGGCAGAAATCAGGAGGCAGTGGCGGTGGGGCCCGCTTAAAAGTTGTAACAACCAATGGCTCCTACTTACGGCAATAATTGATTCATGTAAAGTAGGAGTAACCTTATGGCCTTTTCAAGCATTCTTTTCCCAGCCGGCGACACTAAATCAACAGCACATTTACCCGAAAAAGATCATTTTCTGGTCGACCTGAACCTTGTGCAAATCGTCGATGGAATTGTTTCAGGGAAAGAAGACTATAATTTGAAACCTTTTTTTTACACGTCCCTGCATGACAGGGATGCGATCCTTTACCGGCAGGAAATAATGAAAGATATTGAAAGCAACATCCTTTCAGAATACCTGCGCATGTTTGCCAATTCAATGGCCGCGGTCCGAAGGCAGCTCCCGGATCCAAAGACCTCATATTACAGGTATGAAAAAGAAAGACTGTTCTTGGACGCAGTAAAATTATACCTCGATGCCGTTATCTTACTCGCCAATAATTTAAGCTTGACGGAATTGAGATCAAAGGGCTTTCTGGAGTTCCGCAGTTACATAGCCTCGTATATCAATTCCGATTATTTCACCGCTCTCGCCAATGAAAGCAAGCAGCTTCTTTCCGGTTTATCCGGCATCCAGTATTGCGTTTTGTCAAAAGAGCTTCGCGTGCAGGTGCTGGATTATAAATACGAGACCGACTACAGTGCAGAAGTCGAAAAAATATTTGAAAAATTCAAACAGGGTGCTATCAAGGATTACAAAAGCAAATTTTCCCCCTCGCCGCAATTGAACCATGTGGAAGCCGCCATACTTGAGGGGGTTGCCCAACTGCATCCTGAAATTTTCGATACGCTTATCGCCTTTTATACAAAACACAGCCGTTTTCAGGATGAGAAAGTAACCGGCTTCGACAGGGAAGTCCAGTTCTATATTTCTTATCAGGAGTACATTTCAAGAATCAAAAAAATGAACCTGGAATTCTGTTATCCGGAGATCTCTCCATCTGAAAAAAACATTTACAATCAAAACGGGTTCGACCTGGCGCTGGCGGCAAAGCAACTGAAAGACCGGGCCCCTGTGGTGTGCAATGATTTTTACCTCACCGGCAATGAGCGGATCATTGTGGTCAGCGGCCCTAACCAGGGCGGGAAAACCACCTTTGCACGCACATTCGGGCAATTGCATTATTTGGCTTCCCTGGGATGCCCTGTGCCCGGCAAGGCGGCAAAGCTGTTTCTGTTCGATAACCTGTTCACCCATTTTGAAAAGGAAGAAAATATTAAAAACCTCCGGAGCAAGCTGGAGGATGATTTGATCAGGATCCATGATATCCTTACCAGGGCAACGCCCTCCGGCATCATCATCATGAACGAAATCCTGTCGTCCACTACGCTGCAGGACGCTGTTTTCCTGAGTAAAAAAATAATGGAAAAAATAGATGCGCTTGACTGCCTTTGCGTGTGGGTGAGCTTTATTGACGAATTGCTTTTACTCAGTAAGAAGACAGTAAGCATGGTAAGCGCCATTGTGCCTGATAATCCTGCCGTACGAACATTCAAGATCGAACGGAAACCTGCTGACGGGCTTGCTTATGCGCTGTCCATTGCAGAAAAATATCATGTTACCTACGATGCATTAAAAAAACGAATCGGTTATGAAGATGTTTCTGCTTTACAAAAACCGGGATATTGATCTGCTGGAGGCGTTGCCATGGAACGAAAAGG
>CAYYZJ010000451.1:0-4275 GCA_964475615.1 uncultured Flavitalea sp.
CGTCCTTGCTGGCATTGTCTTTGAATTGTCCTGTTAAAGTGACCACTCCATCCTTAACGGTCGCATTGATGCCCGCAAGCTCGGGTGTGGTCTGTGCTTTTTCTGCAATGGCAGCCGAAATACTGGAATCTTTTACGCCGCAGGAGGAAAACATAACGGCCCATAAGCCCAACGGCAGGACAAGGGCCATCAGCCTTGAGATTTTCTTACTCATACATAATAGGTTTAATGATAAATGATGTGAAAAGGTACAAAATAAATGCATAAAAAGCGGAACGCGAAACGCATAACGCTGAACGCTGAGGAAAGGTAAAAGGTATAAGGTGTAAGGTATAGGTGAAAGGTGTAAGGTGTAAGTCAGATTGCTACTTTCTTGCGTTCCGCGTTATGCGTTTCGCGTTAAGCGTTATGCGTTCAGCGTTCAATGTTGTTGCTTTCCAGCTCCATGATCTTTTCGAACACGGCTTCGTATTCCGAATTGGTTTTGGCTAACTCTTCATTCAGCCGGTTGTAATCGGCTTCTGTGCTGAGGAATTTGGATTTGTCAGTATAGATATCCGGAGAAGCAAGCAGTTGTTCCAGCGCTGTTTTTTTTCTTTTCAGCTCGCTGATCTTTTCCTCGAGCTGCTGAAAAGCGCGTTGCTGTTTCTGCAGCTCTTTCCTGATCGCGGATTTATCGGATTGGAGGGAGGATTTCGCGGAAGCTGCGGATTTGGCCGGATTTTCCGACTTCTGACTTCCGGCCTCCGGCTTCTGACCTCCGACTTCCGACTTCAGCCCTCCTGCTTCCGCCCTCCGCTCTTTCCATTCCACCCATTCCTCATATCCGCCTTTGAATTCCCTGATCTGCAGGTTATCTATCTCCCAGATCTTATTGGCGGTTTTTGAAATGAAATAACGGTCATGGCTGACCAGGATATAGCTGCCTTCATATTTGTTCAACGCTTCTATCAGCAGCTCGCAGGAATGCATGTCGAGATGGTTGGTGGGTTCATCGAGTAAAAGGAAATTGGCCTTGCTGACAATGGTCTTGGCCAATGCCACCCTTGCTTTTTCGCCTCCGCTCAGGATTCGTATTTTCTTATCCACGTCATCGCCGCTGAATAAAAAACAACCCAGCAGGGTGCGCAGCTCCAGCTCGTTTTTCTGGCTTCCGGCTTCTTTCATTTCATCGAGGATGGTATTGTTTGCGTTCAATGCTTCCAGTTGATGCTGTGCATAAAAGCTTTCTTCTACATTATGCCCCCAGATCCTTTCGCCTTCAAAAGGCTCTGTGCCTGCGATCATTCGGAGCAGGGTGGATTTTCCTTTTCCATTGGCGCCGATCAGCGCGATCTTGTCGCCCCGCTCGATCTCTGCAGAAGCATGGTCAACGATCCCGGTATTGCCGAAATGCTTGCTGGCATTTTTCAATGTCACCAGCACTTTGCCCGGTATTTTATCTACCCGGAAATTGATCCTGATATTAGGCCGCTCCAGCTCCACATCTTCTATCCGCTCCAGCTTCTCCAGCCTTTTCATGGCGCTCTGCGCGGCCGCGGCCTTGGTGGCTTTGGCGCGAAACCGTTCAATGAACCTTTCCTGCTGGCGGATATAATCCTGCTGGTTCTCGTAAGCCCTTTGCTGCAGTGCAATGCGCTGCTGCTTTTCGGTTTCATAAAAAGCATAATTGCCGTTATAGAAATGCAGGGTCTGCTGATAGAGCTCCACGATCCTGGTGACCATGCGATTGAGGAAATATTTATCATGGCTTACGATCACCACTGCCCCTTTATAATGCTGTAAATATTTTTCGAGCCATTCGATGGAAGGAAGATCGAGGTGGTTGGTGGGTTCGTCGAGCAAAAGCAGATCGGGCTGCTGCAGGATCATCTTGGCCAGCAGCACGCGCATTCTCCATCCTCCGCTGAATTCGCGGAAAGGCCGCTGCAGGTCGGTATTGGAAAATCCCAGTCCCTGCAATACCTCTTCGGTTTTGTGATGGATATTGTAGCCGTCGAGCATGTCCATTTCATGGAGCTTGTCGGTGTATTGATGGAGCAGGGCATCGTCGTGATTGTTTTCCAGTTGCCTGCCCAATGTGTCGATCTCTTTTTCGAGCTGCAGCACTTTTTCGAAAGCGCTCATGGCCACTCCCAGAATGGAATCCTGGGTATCGAAGCTCAGCAAGTCCTGGTGCAGGTAGCCGATACTGGTAGAGCGGCTGCGTTCAACGGTTCCGGAAGAAGGCTGGTATTCGCCCGCAAGCAGTTTCAGCAAAGTGGATTTGCCCGTTCCGTTATATCCGATGAGACCGATGCGCTCATTGGGCTGTATATGCCAGGTTACATCTTTCACAATGGTTCTTGCACCAAATTCAAAGCTCATGTCTTGCAGTCCCGCCAGCATGTATGTTACTTTTTTATAAATGACGCGCAAAATTAGTGCAAATGCCCCGTATTGTTTATTTTCAACCTGCGCACGTATCTTTGATCAAATTTATTTTTTTCATGAAGAAAGGGATCCTGCTTACCATTATCATTGTCCTGGGCATTTTTACGGTATATAAATTATTATCCAGAAAAGAAACCCCGGCCGTTGAAGAAAAAAAAGACGGCCCGCTGACCATCAGCAAGAACTCGGATGCTTTTAATAATTCCTTTTCCAAACTGCTGGACGATTATTATGCCATCCGCGATGCACTCGTGGATTGGGATACTGCCAAGGCCAATGCAGCAGCCGGGTTCCTGCAGGAGCATGCCGACGGATTGCTGTTAAAGGAACTGAAAGCCGATTCCAATGTGGTGCTTACTGCGCAGAGCTATGCTTCCTCAATCAATGCAGAAGCCAAGGGGTTTGTGGGCGAGAAAGATATCGAGCAAAAAAGAAAGGCTTTCGATATGCTCAGCAGCGAAATGTACGACCTTGTCCGGATCGTGAAATATGACCGTGCGATCATCTATCATATCAAATGCCCCATGGCATTTCATGATTCGGTAGAAGCCTACTGGCTGAGCAGCAGCAATAAGATCATCAATCCCTATCTTGGAAAAAAGCATCCGAATTACGGGAGTAAAATGCTGGGATGCGGCGAAGTGGTGGATTCACTGAATTTTGCCAAATGAGCTGAACGCTTAACGCGGAACGCTGAACGCAATGCCGGATAAACATCTTTTTATGCGTTCCGCGTTTCGCGTTCAGCGTTCAGCGTTCGGAGTTAAGCATTATTTATGAGACTAATCTTATTAATCGTTTCCTGTCTTGTATTCCATGCTGCATGCTCCCAAAATAAATTTACGCTTACCGGCTATGTAAAGGATTCAGTTTCGGAAGAGACGATGATCGGCGCCACCATCACGGTTAACGGGCAGGGCAGGGGCGTGAACAGCAATCAATATGGATTTTATTCGATCACGCTGCCTGCGGGAAAATATACCGTGTCCTGCTCTTATGTCGGCTATCAGTCCAGTCGCGAGGAGATCGAGCTCAACAGCAATACCGCTCATAATTTTTTGTTATCGCCCAGGGTTTCCACCAATGAAGCAGTAATAGTATATTCCAAACGCCGCGATGCCAATGTAAAGAATGCGCAGGTAAGCAAGATCGACCTGTCGATGAGCCAGGTGCGGTCATTGCCGGTGCTGCTGGGAGAGATCGATATCCTGAAAACCCTGCAGTTGCTGCCCGGCGTAAGCAATGCGGGCGAAGGCAATACCGGACTGTACGTTCGCGGAGGCGGCCCCGACCAGAACCTCATCATGCTCGACGATGCGATCGTATACAATACCGGCCACCTCTTCGGATTTTTTTCCATCTTCAATGCAGACGCCATTAAAAATACTTCGCTCATCAAAGGCGGCATGCCGGCGCAGTATGGAGGAAGACTTTCTTCCGTGCTCGATGTAACGATGAAAGAAGGGAACATGAATAAATTCCAGGTGGACGGAGGCATCGGCCTGATCGCCTCGCGGATTTCGATACAGGGGCCCATCAAAAAACAAAAAGCTTCTTTTATCGTGTCGGGCCGCAGAACTTATATCGACCTGCTCATCAAACCCTTTATTAAAAAATCGAGCAAGTTCTACGGATCGGGCTATTATTTTTATGATCTCAATACCAAGGTGAATTATCAGTTCTCCGAAAAAGACCGGCTTTATCTAAGCGGTTATTTCGGCCGCGATGTGTTCGATTTCAGGAATGCGGAAAGGTCTTTCAAGACCAACATCCCCTGGGGAAATACCACGGCCACGCTGCGATGGAACCATGTGTTCAGCCGGAAGCTGTTTGCGAATACTA
>CAYYZJ010000452.1:0-6178 GCA_964475615.1 uncultured Flavitalea sp.
GGATCGTAAAAATGGACGATGCACAACCTGAGCAATGGAAGAAGAAGAGAGATCAGGGAAGCCTTATTGAGGGTGAATGACCCGGAAAACATATCTTGGACGCTTCATGGCAAAAAAATCATCATCAAAAACCATCCGTTCTCCTTTTTCCAAACGGAGTGCCAGGATCATCATGATCATTATTGCGATCAATGCGTGGAACAGGATCGGCGTGTCCACTTCGATGCATCCCGCATTGCAGAAGAGCTGATTCGATCTATTGTTCCTTCGCCAAGGCAACAATATCCCTCACTTCAAGAATATGCCTGGGATAATTGCGGATCACCGCATTGATCATGGCCAGGCCCAGTTGCTTCAGGGTCGATACCGATCCTGGAGCAATCCATTGCAGTAACGGGTACAGCCAGCCGAAATATTTATATATTCCGAGCGTGTTCTTTAATCCTTTGGTCGGCTTTAAAAACCCCGGGCGGAAATTATATACCTGCTTAAAAGGAAGTTTCATCAGGTCGTTCTCCGTTTTGCCTTTCACCCTGGCCCACATCATTCTTCCTTTTTCAGAACTATCCGTACTTGCACCGGAAATATAGCAAAAGCTCATACCGGGGTTTAACCTGGACAGTGTTTCAGCAACATGCATGGTCAACGTATAGGTCAGCCGGTAATACTCGGCCTCTTTCATTCCAACGGAAGATACGCCCAGGCAGAAAAAGCAGGCATCATAATATTTGAGCCGGTCTTCAATGGGCGATAGGTCGAAAAAATTATTATGAATGATCTCTTCGAGCTTCGGATGTACGATACCGCAAGGTCTTCTGCCGATGACCAGCACATGATCCACCTGGCTATGCAGCAGGCATTCGTGCAGCACGCCTTCACCCACCATACCAGTGGCGCCCGTGAGTATTACTTTTATGTTCATGGCTAGAATTACAACCATGAACCGTTCTTGTTCATGAATGCTCCTCATTTTCGGTAATTTTATTGCATGACCATCGCTGATATCATTGCTTACAGGCTGATCAGCCAGCAGATTGCCGAAACCAGATTCAAAAAACCGCAGGAGATCGTATCCTGGTTCGTAGCTATGCAGTCGCAGCAATTTGCCATGGCCAAATGGGCAATCGGATTGCGCATCCCTGCTTTAAAGGATGCCGATGTGGAGCAGGCTTTTAATGAAGGAGCCATTCTCCGCACGCATCTCGTAAGACCCACCTGGCATTTTGTAACGCCGGCGGATATACGCTGGATGCTGCTGCTTACCGCTCCGCGCATCAATGCCGCCAATGCCTTTATGTACCGGAAGATGGAGCTTGATAATAAAATATTCAAACGCAGCAATACGGTGTTGGCAAAAGCGCTTCAGGGAGGAAAGCAGCTTACCCGCACAGCGCTGCAGTCGGAGCTAAGACGTGCAAAGATCATGGCCGACGGCATCAGGCTTGGCCTGTTGATGATGCGTGCCGAGCTCGATGGCATTATCTGCAGCGGCCCCAGGCAGGGCAAGCAGTTCACTTATGCCCTGCTTGCAGAAAAAGTTCCTGAACAGCCATTGCCTCATCGCGAAGAAGCAATGGCCTCGCTGCTGCAGCGTTATTTTATCAGCCGCGGGCCCGCCACGCTCAGGGATTTCGTGTACTGGTCAGGCCTTATGATGAAGGATGCCGGTGCCGCATTTTCTTCCATCCAATCGAAATGGATAAAAGAAAAGATAGACGGACATGAATATATTTTTTCCCCTGACCTGCCGGAAGATCCGCAAAGATTGATCCGCGAAAAAAAGCTGCAGGCCAGTTTCCTCATGCCCGATTATGATGAATATGGAATGAGTTATAAAAACAGGACTGCTTTATTCACTACGGAAAAGGCCGGCATGATTAACCGGACTGCCAATGCCAATACCCATCTGATCGCTGTAAACGGCAGGATAGAAGGTGTCTGGAAAAAAACGATGAAAGGCAATAATGCTGAAATCGAACCCCATTTTTTCTCGAACCTGAACAAAACGCAACAACAAGCAGTAAAGAAAGCGATAAAAAAATACATTTCTTTTACGCAGAACGCCTAACGCTGAACGCAAAACGCAGCGAGTAAAAATTCGCGTTCCGCGTTAAGCGTTCTGCGTACAGCGTTCTACTAATTCGATCCGAGTTGTTTCAGGAATTTCTCTGAATTAGCTTTCACATTCGGCGGAGGGTTCATGGCCAGCGATTTTTTGAAGCTGGCGATCGCGTTTTTCTTATCTCCTTTTGTAGCATAGCCTTCACCCAAACTATCCCATGCATTGGGACTTTCGGGATGACGCTGGGTATTGAGCTTGAATATTTCTATGGCTTTGTCCTGCTGCCCGTTATTGAGAAGCTGGTATCCATATTGGTTGAGCTCATTTTCCGTAGCCATGGCAACGGCATCGGCCATGATCTTATCTGCTTCATCGTTCTTTCCCATTTGTTTCAGCAGTCCCGATTTTATATTCAGTGTATTGAAGCTCTTGTTCGTGGCAATGGCCTTATCTATCCAGGCAAGGCCTTGTTCGGTATTGACCTTGTTTTGCAGGGCATAGTTGGCTGCGCTGGAATATCCTGCCCAGGTAAAGCCAACAGGGCCTTTCAATTCTTCGGCGGCATTGGCCATTACGATATCATCTACGGTAAATTCGATCTTCACCGGGAACTGCTTTTTTTCCCAGTTGAGATGCAGCTCTGCCGACGTTCTGCTGATATTGCCGAACTCATAAGTCAACAGTTCAGTATGAGGAATATCGCGAAGCTGGATCTTTGCCCTCATCTCATCCTGGCCTGCAACATACCAGAAGCTTCCCCAGGATTTGCTGTCTTTCGAGAGGATCACTTCTCCGGTATTGTCTTTATTGATGACAAAAAATAATCCATAATCGCCGGCAGGCACCGGATGCCCTTCCACGGTAGCAGGATGCGAAAAGCGGATCACGGTATTTTCATTGGCGCCGGCACGCCAGGGCGCTTCATTGCCCGCGCCGAAAGCCTGCACATTCCATCCGTAAGGAACAAGGGATCCCCAAATCTCGCGGCCTCTTACCGAGGGCCTGGAATAATTTACGGTAATTGTTGAAATGCCGATGGTTTGCGAAACAGAAGCAGCGGGACTGGGCACGCGCGGCGTGGTGACCACCCCCTGTGCCGTTGAAGCAATTGAAACGAATGCGGTCAATATGGCTGGCATCAATCGTCCGCAGCAAGCTGCGGATATGGAAGATCGGTTAAGCATCTGTGTATGTTTTGGTTGAAAAAATTTGTTCTCTTTAAGTTAGGCGTTCTGTTATAAAAGGCAACGGTAATATTCACCCAAGCGGCTTTTATCGTTACTGAATGCTGAATGCAGCGCACCGAAATACCATTGCGTTAAGCGTGTTGCATTAAGCGTTCAGCCTTTTTATGTAATTCCTGAGGTCGATGCATCATTAAGGCAAATGCCCGTTTATGCCGAAAAGAATTTTGCTTGCCGATCCCAGGCATTTCCAGATCTTTTTTCTTTCCGTTTTCTTATGCTATGGCATGATCTTCCTGGGCTGGGGCGCAGGATGGCTGCACGATTGTATCTGTATTGCCGGCTGCCTTGTTTTCCATTATGCCGCCGAAAGCATCAGGCAGCGGAAATTCATTTCGATCCGAAAACCTGGCTGGGCCCTGAGCATCCTGATCAGCGCGCTCAGCCTTTGCCTGCTGCTCAAGACCAATCACTGGTATACGAGCCTGCTGGCCGCTTTATTGACCGTTGCTTCAAAATATATTTTCCGTTTCAGGCGAAAGCATATTTTCAATCCATCTGCTTTCGGCATTGTAGCCACCATACTGATCAGTTCGGATGCCTGGCTGTCGCCGGGACAATGGGGAAATAATGCAGTGCTGTTTTTTCTGATCATTATTTTGGGAACCATTGTGGTGACGAAGGTGCAGAAGCTGGATCTTAGTCTCGGTTTCCTGTTCACTTTCGCGGGACTGCTGTACTGGAGGCAGGTGATTGTGCTGGGATGGCCCCTGGATTATTTTCTTCATTCCATCAATACCGGAAGCCTGCTGCTGTTCAGCTTTTTCATGATCAGCGATCCCAAGACCTCGCCCGATCATGTTCTGGCCAGATTGATCTGGTCATTCATTATCGGGGCAACCGCTTTTTATCTTGCTGTGTTCAAATGGATGTACAGTACACCCGTCTGGGTTCTCGTAGCTGCGGCGCCGTTAGTTCCTTTGCTCAACAGTATTTTCAAAGCCGGCTCTTTTGAATGGAACAGTTCCAATCCGGATATTATTTCATCCCTTAAAAAAATACTTATGCGACCGATTATCAAAAAACTCTCAGCCCTGCTGATCCTGGTTGCCATGATCAGCCACGAAGCCATGGCCTTTTGCGGATTTTATGTAAGCAAGGCTGATGGCACGCTTAAAAACAAAACCTCGCAGGTGATCCTTGTTCATGATGGCGAGCGGAATGTGATTACCATGTACAATGATTTTAAGGGCGATTTTAAAGACTTTGCCATGGTGGTGCCGGTGCCTGTTGTGCTGAAGAAAAGCGATATTAAAGTGGTCGATGAAAAGATATTCAAGACCATTAGTGTCCCGTTAAATTAATACTCAGTTCTTTGAAATTCTTGATACGCTTGCATTTCAGGCGATTTTTGGTCGGTGACGATTTGAAATCGGCAAAAATATAACTTGCTGTAAATCAGCAGGTTTATATGAACAGTGGGAAATATGTTTTTGCCCAGGTCAGCTCATTCCTTCCGCAACGCGTTTTTGACGGCATCGTAGCCCGGTACAAAGGCGACCATTCTGTCAGGCATTTCACTTGTTGGAATCAAATGATGTGCATGATGTACGGTCAGTTAAGCAATCGGGAAAGCCTCCGGGATTTGGTGCTGACTGTAAACGCTCATGCGCAAAAGGCATATCACCTTGGATTCGGTAAAAATGTTTCGAAAACGAACCTGGCAAGAGCAAATGAGCAACGCGATTGGCGCATATATCAGGACTTTGCCTACCACCTTGTTGCAGAAGCCAGAAAACTGTGTATCGAAAATGATTCCACGCAGTTTTCTTTTTCAAATTCCGTCTATGCTTTTGATTCCACCACCATCGATCTATGCCTTGGGGTATTTTGCTGGGCTACCTTTCGAACAACGAAGGCCGCGATTAAACTTCATACCCAGTATGACGTAAGAACGGCTATACCCGTGTTCATTCATGTTACTGCCGGCTCTGTTCACGATACCCACGTCATGGATAAACTGACCTATGAACCAGGCAGTTTTTACATATTTGACAGGGGTTACATGGATTTTGAGCGGCTATTCGTCATTCATGAATCTAAGTCCTTTTTTGTGATCCGTGCAAAAAATAATCTTCAGTTTAAAAGGCAATATTCGGCGTCCGTGAACAAAGCCACCGGCGTACAATGTGATCAAACCGGGGAACTTAAAGGCTTCTATTCTTTCAAGCAATATCCGGAAAAGATCAGGCGAATTAAATTTTATGATGAAGAGCAGGGTAGAACATTCATCTTCTTAACCAACAATCCTTACCTGAGCCCTGAAGAGATAGCAGCCCTTTATAAACATCGCTGGAAGATTGAACTGTTCTTTAAATGGATCAAGCAGCATCTCAAAATAAAATCCTTTTGGGGAACCACTGAAAATGCAGTCAAGACACAGGTCTATATCGCTGTCATTACCTACACGCTAGTCGCCATTATCAAACAGCGGTTGAAATCTGAGTATAGCACCTATGAAGTCCTGCAAATTTTGGGCAGTTCCCTGCTTGACAAAACACCGATAAATCAGCTTCTTAAAAAGCAAAGCGATCAAGATGTCAAAGAGCTTTTATATAATCAATTGAAAATCTTTTAGTTTAAACGGGACACTACTGATTTTGGATATACTGTTCTCATCAGTAATTGGATGGAATCCTGCATTGACAGAATCCCAATTGATCGCATTAGGATCTGCCGGAGGTACATATCCACAGGATTGTACCGTTGCCGAAAATACGCCGGTGCCACTAACGACGGCTTGAAATTCTGGTAGCAAGTTTATTTCATGTGTGGCTACAAAGCTTGTGGATTGGGTTGACTGAACAGTGACGGTTCCTGATCCTCCAGTTCCAGCACTGCTTCCTGCATAAATATATCCAGCAGTAGTCAG
>CAYYZJ010000453.1:0-3173 GCA_964475615.1 uncultured Flavitalea sp.
AGCCTTACCGAAATATCCGGCATCGCCTTTCATAACGGTAATGCAGATACGATATTTGCAGAGCAGGATGAAGACGGGAAGCTCTTTTATTTTCATTTAGGCGATGAAAAAGCGGGCGTTTCCAAATTCGGCAAGCACGGCGATTATGAAGACATCGCCATCCTCAACAACGAGATCATCCTGCTGCGCAGCGACGGCGTGCTCTTCAGCTTTCCTTACAGCGAAGCGGGAAAGGATAAGGCAGACGGCGTGCGCCAATGGGAAAATATCCTTCCGCAGGGCGAGTATGAAGGGATCTATGCCGACAATGCCGGCAACAGGCTCTATGTGCTGTGCAAGCACTGCGCCGACGATAAAACCAGCAGGCGCATCAGCGGCCATATCTTTCAATGGACGGAAGACAAAGGGCCGCAGCCCGCCGGCGATTTCAGTATCGATGTAAAGGCCATCGAAAAATGGCTCGGCAACAGGAAGATCAGCTTTCATCCATCCGCACTGGCGCAGCATCCGGCCACCGGCGACTGGTATATCCTTTCGGCCGTAAACAAGCTGATGGTGATTGCAGGCCGCGACTGGCAGGTGAAGCAGGCGCTCAGGCTGAACCCTGCCTTGTTCCCGCAACCCGAAGGTATTGCCTTCGACAGGGACAATAATCTGTACATCTCGAATGAAGGCGATGAATTGAGCAAAGGAACCATTCTGAAATTCAGGTTTGAGAAAAACTAGCGCCTATGACACCGAGGAATTTTACTTTTCTGTTCGTTTTGCTGGCCGGTCCATTGGCTTTGCATGGGCAGGACAGCATCCTGCACCGCGTGATCTTTATCGGCGATGCCGGCGAGATCAATCCTGGCCAGTTGGCCGTGATCAAAAACGCCGCAGCGAAGATCATACCGGGCAAAACCACCGTGCTTTTTCTCGGCGATAATGTTTATCCGCGCGGCATGGGCCTGCCCGGCAGTAAAGAAGAGCAGCATACGCAGGAAATACTCCGCTCGCAGTTTGTTCCCATGCGCAGCAACGGAGCCCCGGTATATTTTGTTCCGGGCAATCACGATTGGGACAAGATGGGCCCCAAAGGACTTGCGAAAATAAAACGCCAATGGCAGTTCCTCGAAGACCAGCACGATTCGCTGCTGCACCTGGTGCCTCCCGATGGCTGCCCCGATCCCATCGAGATCGATGTTGCCGACAGCCTGACTATCGTCGCCTTCGATTCCGAATGGTGGGTTTTCCCTTTTTCGAAATTCAATCCCCAGGCCGATTGCGATTGCAGGACAAAAGAGGAATTCATCGACCGGCTGGATGAGATCGCTTATAACAACAGGCATAAGATCGTATTGCTGGCAGCGCATCATCCCTTTCAAACCTACGGCAGGCATGGAGGCTATTTCAACTGGAAAGATCATCTCTTTCCTTTTACTGCATTGAACAGGAATTTATATATACCGCTTCCCGGCATCGGCTCGCTCTATCCCTTGCTGCGAAAAACCTTTCCCAATCCGGAGGATATCAACCATCCGCTGTACAGGCACATGATCAGCGATATCGACGGCGTATTCATCGGGTCGCCCAACCTTATCCATGTTGCCGGTCATGATCATGGACTGCAGTTCATTAAAGACAGGCAGGTGCAGGTGGTGAGCGGCGCGGGCGCAAAAGAATCTTATGTAAGAAAAGGAAAGAACCTGCTGTTCGGCGAAACCGTTCCCGGCTTTGTGACCGCCGACCTCATGCCGGGCAATGCCATGCGGATCACCTACTACGACTGTTCGGACAGCCTGCGGCAGGCGTTTACTTACGTTCAGGCATATACGAAAATAAAGACCATCGGGGAAGAACAGGAGCAAGCCATACAATCGGACAGCCTCACCGTAAGCGCCTATAAAAAATTCGATGAGGTAACCGGCCTGCACCGCACTTTTTTCGGAGAGAACTATCGCAAGGAATGGGCTGCTCCCGTTAAGCTGCCGGTGATCAGGATATCGGAAATACAGGGCGGCCTTATTCCGCTACAGCGTGGAGGCGGACATCAGACGCGCTCGCTGCGGCTGGCCGATTCATCGGGAAAAGAATGGGTATTGCGCAGCGTGCAGAAATATCCCGAAGTGATACTGCCGGAGGCACTGAGGGAGACTTTTGCAAAAGATATCGTCGTGGATGCCATGTCGGCCCAGCATCCCTATTCTGCATTGGCCGTGCCTCCGCTTGCCGATGCAGCAGGAGTTCCCCATGCGCATCCCGTTATCGGCGTCGTTGCTCCTGATAAAAACCTCGGCAGGTATTCCCGGGTTTTTGCCAACAGCATCTGCCTGCTGGAAGAAAGAGAGCCGCTGGGCAAATCGGACAACACCATCAAAATGCTCAATGAGCTGAACAAGGACAATGACAATAATTTCGACAGCACTTCCTTTTTGCGCGCCCGCCTGCTCGACCTGTTCCTGGGCGATTGGGACAGGCATATCGACCAATGGCGTTTTGTAGACGACAAAAAAGGCAAAGGCAAACATTATATTGCCGTTCCCCGCGATCGCGATCAGGCGTTTTATACCAACCAGGGTGTTTTTCCCTATATCGAATCGAGGGAATGGGTGCAGCCTTTTTTTGAAGGCTTCAGACCCAGGATCAGGAATGCGGGCACTTTGCTGTTTACCAGCACCATGCTCAATGCCAGGCTGCTGAACCAGTTCAGCCACGAGCAATGGATGCGCATTACACAGGAATTTGTTGCTGCATTGACCGACAGCGTGCTCGAAGCATCCCTGAAACAATTGCCGCAACCGGTTTACAGGATCAGGCATGATGCATTGCTGAAAATAATGAAAGCCAGGAGAGACGATCTTCCCAGGGCCATGGACGCTTATTACCGTTTCCTCTACAAAAGCACTTTCATACGGGTAAGCGACAAGAACGAGCTGGTAGAGATCAAAGATGCGAACAATGGCGGAACGCAGGTTGTTATTCATAAAATATCGAAGAACGGCGAGATCAGGGAACAGCTTTTTTCGAATACCTATTACCGTTCCATCACCAAAGAGATCTGGCTGTTTAGGGGCAATGGCGACGACCGCTTCGTGATCGATAATAAAAACGGCGATATAAAGCTGCGCATCACCGGCGGCGATGGAAATAAAAGATATGATGTGATTGAAAGCAGGAAGAAGGTGCCGGTA
>CAYYZJ010000454.1:0-2950 GCA_964475615.1 uncultured Flavitalea sp.
CAGAATTAATAGGCATAATCGTTACTTTCCTCCTGACCGTGGTATTGGCTTATCCGCTGGGACGTTATATTGCCAGGGTGTACCGTGGCGAGAAGACGATCCTTGATTTTATGAACCCTCTGGAAAAGCTGATCTACCGGCTTTGCGGCATCGATCCCAGAAAAAGCATGAACTGGAAGGAATTCCTGAAAGCCATGCTTACCATCAATCTCCTCTGGTTCGTGTATGCTTTCTTTATGTTCCTTTACCAGGCGCATCTTCCATTGAATCCCGATGGCAATCCCAATATGACGCCTGACCTGAGTTTCAATACGGCGATCAGTTTCCTGGTAAACTGTAACCTGCAAGACTATTCCGGCGAAACGGGAGTTACCTATCTTACCCAATTGTATGTGATCACTTTTCTGCAATTCGTAAGCGCTGCTACCGGCATAGCCTGCTTAATTGCCGTGTTCAACGGGCTGAAAGAAAAGACCACCAATAACCTGGGCAATTTCTGGGATATTTTCACCAAAACGATAACCAGGATCCTATTGCCGATCTGCATCGTTATCGGCGCCTTGCTCGCATTTAACGGATCCCCGGCCAGTTTCGACGGGAAAGACAGCATTGTAACGATGCAGGGAGATACCGTACAGGTATCACGCGGACCGGCAGCAGGTATGATCGCCATCAAGCATCTTGGCACCAATGGCGGCGGCTGGTTTGGCGCCAATTCTGCGCATCCATTGGAAAACCCGAATTATTTTACCAATATGCTTGAAATGGTCGTCCAGGTATTGATCCCTATCGCTATGGTCTTTGCACTTGGCTTCTATATCAAAAGAAAAAAATTCGCTTATGTTATTTTCGGGATCATGACACTGGGTATGCTTTGTCTGCTTATACCTACCATAATCACCGAAGTCAACGGCAATCCCGAAATTGCCAGGATGGGCGTTCTGCAGCCGACAGGAGCGATGGAAGGAAAAGAAGTGCGGTTCGGGCCAACGGCTTCTGCTTACTGGAGCATTGTTACCACCATCATTTCTACCGGATCGGTAAACTCCATGCACGATAGTTCCATGCCGGTCTCGGGACTGATGCAAATGCTGGGCATGCTGGTGAATGCTTTTTACGGAGGCTGCGGAGTAGGTATACTCAACTATTATATCTATATCATCATTACGGTATTCATTGCCGGACTGATGGTAGGCCGAACGCCTGAATTTTTCGGGCATAAACTCGAAGCCCGCGAAGTAAAGATTGCAGCGTTGGTAACCTTATTATCTGCCTTCATCATCAAAGGCGGAACAGCGCTGGCTGCCTATTATTTTGTTCATCACGGCAATGCCGACTGGGCCGTTAAACCGTCCAACTGGCTGAATAATCCCGGCTTTCATGGCTTCTCCGAAATGCTGTATCAGTATACTTCTTCCAATGCCAATAACGGCAGCGGTTTCGAAGGGCTGGCCGACAATAATCCTTTCTGGAATATTACTGCGGGACTGGCCATGATATTAGGAAGATACCTGCCCATTATTGGTCCGGTTGCCATTGCAGGCCTGATGGCCAATAAAAAACATATTCCCGAATCATCCGGAACATTGAAAGTGGATTCACTGACATTCGGCGTTACCACTTTTGCAGTGATCGTTATCATTACTGCATTGTCTTATTTCCCGCCGCTTGCATTGGGTCCGCTGGCAGAATATTTCAGTATTCATTAAAGTTGAAAAGAATTTATTGATATGAAAAGACAAAGACAATCATCACTATTTCCCCGCAGCCTGGTCGTTGAATCATTAAAGCAATCTTTCGTGAAGCTTAAACCAGGTGTTATGGTGAGAAACCCCGTGATGTTCACCGTATATTTAGGCACCGTCATTATGCTGGCCGTTTGCATCTGGATCGCAACAGGTGAGCAATCGCAGGGCAGTCTGGCATATAATATAGCCATCTTCCTTATACTGTTTGTGACCTTATTGTTCGCCAATTTCGCAGAAGCCATTGCAGAAGCAAGAGGTAAGGCGCAGGCCGATAGTTTGCGCAAAACCAGGGAAGATACACCTGCAAAAAAAGTATTGGCAGTAGGGGAGATATTTACTAATGAAGTAAAGATCATTCCCTCATCGCAGCTTAGGAAAGGCGATGTATTTATGTGTGAAGCCGGCGATACCATTCCTATGGATGGCGAGATCATAGAAGGATTGGCAACCATCGATGAAAGCGCCATCACCGGCGAAAGTGCTCCGGTGATCAGGGAAGCCGGTGGAGATAAATCGTCTGTTACCGGTGGTACCAAAGTGCTGAGCGATAAAATAAAAGTGCAGGTGACCACCAATCCGGGAGAAAGTTTTCTGGATAAAATGATCGCTCTGGTGGAAGGGGCAAGCCGTCAAAAAACACCCAATGAAATTGCCCTTACCATTTTACTGGCTTGTTTTACACTGATCTTCCTCATCGTTTGTGTAACCCTGAAGCCCTTCGGGGATTATGCCAATACGCCCATCACCATTGCTGCCTTCGTTTCTTTATATGTATGCCTGATCCCGACCACTATCGGCGGATTGCTGAGCGCGATCGGTATTGCCGGTATGGACAGGGCCCTAAGGGCTAATGTGATCACCAAAAGCGGTAAGGCCGTTGAAACCGCAGGAGACCTGGATACTTTATTGCTCGATAAAACAGGCACCATCACCATCGGCAACCGCAAGGCTACCAATTTCTGGCCTGCCGATAATGTGGACAAGTATGCATTCGCCGAAGCCTCCATACTGGCTTCCCTGGCTGATGAAACGCCGGAAGGAAAATCGATCGTAGAGCTGGCCCAGGCGAATGGAAACAAATTGCCTTCCGGGCAAGTGATGCAGGACATGAAATTCATTCCCTTTACTGCCGAAACCAGGAGCAGTGGAGTGGATATGGCAGGCGGAGTAAAGATCCGCAAAGGCGCATCCGATGCCATCAG
>CAYYZJ010000455.1:0-2438 GCA_964475615.1 uncultured Flavitalea sp.
ACAGATCAGGCGGCACTCGATGCTTTCTGCTATCATTGGCAGTTCTGGGCCAGGCGCTTTAAGCATGCCTCTTCCCAAAAAATAAGCTTCGATCTCGTCAATGAACCTTCCATGCGGGAGGATATGAATGATCAGCATTCCCGCTCAGGCCCCGTTCCCGGCGATGTTTACCGCAAAGTGGCCAAAGCCGCTGCAGAAGCCATTCGCAAGGAAAATCCCGGTCACCTTATCATTGCAGATGGAAATAGTGTAGGCAATACCGTTATACCGGAGATCATCGATCTCGATATTGCACAAAGCTGCCGCGGCTATAACCCGGGCCTCATCTCCCATTATAAAGCGCCCTGGGCAAACAAAGACCCTGAACACATGCCGGAACCGAAATGGCCCGGCCAGGTGGGCGACCGCTACCTGAGCCGCGATATGCTGGAAGCCTATTACAAGCCCTGGATCGAACTAAGCCAAAAAGGAGTAGGCGTTCATTGCGGCGAATGCGGTTGCTGGAACAAAACACCGCACGATGTTTTCCTGGCCTGGTTCTCGGATGTGCTGGATATTCTCGGATCGAACGGGATCGGGTTTGCCATTTGGGAATTTGCAGGCTCTTTCGGCGTGCTCGATTCGGAACGTGCCGATGTGGCTTATGAGGACTGGCATGGCCACAAGCTCGACCGTAAAATGCTCGGGCTGCTGCAAAAACATTAATCACTATTTTTCAACAGTCCGCCCAACGAAGGCCCGCATGCGGGTGAATGCCGTATTTTTACAAAAAATTATTGTCATGGACATCAGTGGAAAGATCATTCAGTTGCTGCCTGCGCAAACAGGTCAGGGCAGGAACGGAACCTGGAAAAAACAAGAGTTCATTCTGGAAACAGGCGATACCTATCCCAAAAAAGTGTGCATTGCCGTTTGGGGCGATAAAATAGACATCAGCAGTTTCAGCGCCGGCGACATCGTGAATGTTTCCTTCGACGTGGAAAGCAGGGAATACAATGGCCGCTGGTATACCGATCTCAAGGCCTGGAAAGTAACGGGAGTGCAGAAAGGCTCCGGCGGCAATGTGGAAGCCCCGGTGGCCGATATTACTCCTGCGGATGATGACCTGCCTTTCTGAAAGCCATCATACATTACCCATGGCAGGATCGGTGATGCTTTCTTTGCCGGTCTCTATCCGGCCTGCATACCTTCTTTCATATCCATCGAAGCCATCTACCAGAATGCTGTAATCGTACCAGCCCTGTTCCGTATTTAATGGAACAGATGCTTTTTCATTCAGCACCTGCGTTTTCAACGAATGTCCATAAGCATTGTCGCGTATATGTATGGTATGCGATTGGGCATGATTGGTGCCGGCTGCACGAAGCAGCAGCCGGCCGGTAAGCTGATGCTGCTTGTCTGCTTCATAATCCAGCGTCAGCCTGAGCGAAGGCTCATGCTGGCTTCCGGTAAAGGCGCGGTAAAATCCATTGGGGCCGTATACGTGCAGGTCGAATTTTCCGTCGGGAAAATCCTCCAGTGAAAAATGGTCGGTGAGCTGGTCGTTGGGCAACACCGCATAGTTCCTCACCTGCTGCTCTCTTCCAAAAGAATGAATGATAAAAGGCGCTCCTGCTGAACGGGGGCCGAAAGCGGCAGTGCCCACGCGCATGCTGATCGTATAATTTTTTTTATCGCTGCTCAGATCGCCTTCCACATATAATTCATAAGGCAATGCGCAGGATGCGCGTGTTCCTTTTTCCTGCTTCGGCATCAGGGGTGAAGCATGCGGGTTGCTGTTGATCTGCTCGATTTCGCCTTGGTCCAATTTTTTAAAGCCGTAAGGATCTTTGGCGAATTTGGCCTTGTGTATGCTTTCGATGAATTGATCCTTAGATAGAAAATCAGGCAGTCCGATCTTTTCTCCGTTATAGGGATTGAATACAGAGCTGAGATCGCCGCAGATCGTGCGGCGCCAGGCGCTGATATTCGTCTCCCTGATATTCTTGCCGAATTTCCGGTTCACGAATTTTTCCAGGAACTGTATGATCGAGCTGTGATCAAAGACCTGGGAATTTACGCGTCCGCCGCGGCTCCAGGGCGAAGCAATGAGCAGGGGAACGCGATAGCCCAGCCCGATGGAGCTTTCACGCGCTTCTGCAGGCGGCTTGTGTCTGAGATCCTGTTCGAGCATTACGTATTCGATGGCGGTATCGATGCCTGCTGAAACGAGGCCGCTGTCCGGCTTGTTCGGATGCGGCGGCACGAAGGGCGGAACATGATCGAAGATGCCGTCGTTCTCATCATAGCAAAGAATAAAAATGGTTTTCTTCCACACTTCGGGATTTTGGGTGAGGATATCTATCACTTCAGAAAGATACCAGGCGCCGTACCAGGGAGCGCCGGGATGATCGGAAAAATTTTCCGGGGCCACCAGCCACGATATGGTGGGCAGCTTG
>CAYYZJ010000456.1:0-2084 GCA_964475615.1 uncultured Flavitalea sp.
CCGGGATCAACTTCGGATCGGCCGGCGCCGGTGGCACAGGCAACTCCCTCCAGGGCGCCATTAAAGGAATAACAGAAGGGACTGCTGAGCTGATTGCCGGGCAATTTGGCGGCCTACGCCTTACAGCGATTGATCAACTAAATGTGTTGCAGCAGAATTTAAGCCAGCTGAACAGTATCAACTTAAACACCTATAACACTTCGGAACGTGTGACCCAGTTAATTGAAAGAATCGAATATTATTACGGCACTGCCGGCATTAAAATAAAGTAGAATGACAGTAGATCAAAAAAAAGGGCTTTGGGGCATATGGAAAGAATTCAGTGAAGACGCTATACAACAATGGCGAAAATCTGTTCCAGACAAAATCATTCGTTTGGATAACGGGCTTCAAGGTATTCTTTTTTTGGCTGCTTATAATGAGGCCTTTAAGCATCGTAAGCACACTGAGGCTTTTTATGATATCCAGGTTTCTGCTGTCGGAAACCTTAAAAAAGCCATGTTCCGCTTATCGCTTTTTAACGAGTTGCACAAACTGGAATTATTACAATAAAAATCAAAACAAAATGGATAAAATAATTGATGTGCTCCCCCAGGAGCTTAGAGAAAAAATCCTTCAGGAGGCAAAAGATCTTTTGATTGCTTCCGGCCAGGTGTTAGATGTAAAAGATGGTGACGATAAGAAAGTAGATAAATCAATTGAAGATTGGGCCTCGGGTTCCGGGCATCAAAAAAAGAATCCCAATCAGTAATTGACTTCAGCATCACAAAACAAAAAGTAGAATAAAATTTTTTTTATGGAAACAGTAAAGCAATACATAGGTAAAAAAATTCATGTTTACGTTGAAGACATTGATCAAGTATTGACACGATTGAAAAATAAAGTAATTCCCGCGGTAGAAAAACTAGCTTCATCATATCGGGAATTGGGAATCGGAAAGTTTAACCAAGATGTCTACAATAATGTAATGTCAGGTAAGGATCATGAAATCTTGAAGCAGTATGACGAATTAATTGAAAGGGAACTTTCCAGGGTCCGGGACGGTCGGAGAACTTCCGGGGGTTCCTATATATTGGATTCAATTGCAAGGAAGTCTCTGCCTCGAATCATTGAAGAAAATAAGACACTATTCAAATCTGCCGCTAAAGATTTGAGAGAAAGTTTTGAACCTGCCTCTATTCTTGCGAAGGCGCCAAAGTCAACCGATATCATAATATCTGAAGAACAGCCGGTAATCGATGCCGATTCTATTTCTGAACGATATACCGTTTACATTAAAAATGATAGCGAGGCAACGTTTTTTGTATTATTAGAAAATCTTTCGGAAGCCTATAATAAAGTCCGGGAATTCATTAATAAAAATCACACTAAATCAACAGGTACATTCGAGGCCGATTATGAAATAATCTGGCCGCGTACAGATACACGATTTACAGCAAATTATTTCCTTTTAGAATCTGATGAAGGTTTTCTGCAAATAGATCCTACTAGGCTACAGTTTCTTTAATCTTTTTTTTGTTCCGTAAAGTGTAGACTTGTCCCCCGGTGTCTACCGGGGGCTTTAATTACTCAATTCATCATTATAAAAGCGATATATGATCAATAATAATTTAACTCTATCTATTACAGTTAAGCCAATAAGCAAATGGCATATGCTAATGATGCGATTGGGCCTGGAACCTGCAGTAAAGGTTTTATCTATTCAACCAATCACACTAGGCAACATGGTCCGTATATCCAGGCTTATGCTTTCGATCGAGGTTTCGCCCTTTGAAAGACAAAATATAATTTCAGAAAGTATGCTGGCCATTGAAAAATATAGTGAAACAGCAGCAACTGTAATTGCCACTGCTATCTATAACAGGAGAAGGCGACCGCCGGCATCGTTGGTCAGGTTTATTTTGAATCAATTCACTGCATCAGATCTGAAGTCCACGCTATTGGCGGTAATTCAACAAATGGATCTCTCAAATTTTACCGGAGCTTTGATTGCTTTAAGAGGTTTGGACCTATTAAATAAATCCGAGACTACCGCTGAATCGGCAGTATAAAAGAATTATATGGTTTTGTACCTTTATTAAAAT